>NZ_JBEZNQ010000006.1:0-174228 GCF_040653315.1 Streptomyces sp. NPDC047981
GTGGCACCGACAAGAGCGGGGACAACGCCGGCGGCGACGCCAAGGAGCTCACCGTCTGGCTGACGGTCGACGCCCAGAACAACTGGCCCGACCCGCCGCCGCGTGGAGGGCTCTGGCCCTGGCCGTCTCGGCGCCCAGCGGTGGCTCGCCCAGGTCCTGGAGCAGCGATTCGACGACATCCCAGGGCGGGATCTCCGTACCGCCGAAGCAGGCCCGCATGCCCTCGGGGTCACGGCCGGCGAAGACGCCGTACCAGCCCTCGCCGGCGACGAGGTGCTCCGCCATGCCGCCCAGGTAGCGCGCGAACGCGCCCATTTCCGCCGGTAGTTGATACACCGTCATATCGCCCGCACCGCCCGTGCACTCGACTGGAACCTTCCGGTCCACGGGCATTCGACCGCAGTCGTGTTACGGGACGACTACAGGCTGTTTTCGCCGGGCGATCACCTCGCGGCGAACGGGTCGGAGTCAGAGGCGGACCGCGATCCCCGTGTGCGGCCGCTTGCCGAGCCGGGCGACGGTGGCGGGCCAGTCGACGAGCCAGTACTGCCAGGTGTACTTCCGCGACAGCAGCTTGCGCACCCGCCGCATCTCCTCGCCCTCCAGGAGGCGGCCGACCCCTTCGACGCGCACCGCGTCGTCGGCCACGTTCCCGCGCACGTCGCAGACGGCGACCACCGCGCGCGGGTCGTTCCGCAGCCGCTTCACCTTCCAGGCGTCGGAGCGCGAGTACGCGAACAGTTCGTCACCGTCCACCGCGTACCAGACCGGGGTGGCGACACCGGTGCCGTCGCGGCGGAAGGTGGTCAGGCTGACGTAGCGGCCGCGGCGCAGCTCCTCGGGAATCATGCGGTCGAGGGTACGCGGAGGCGCCCGCGGACCGTCAGACGGGCACCAGCGCGCACCGGACGACGAGTTCGTCCATCGACAGGCCGAGGGCGGCCGCCAGCGCGGCGACGGTGAAGAAGGCCGGGGTCGGGGCCCGTCCGGTCTCGATCTTGCGGAGGGTCTCGGCCGAGAGTCCGGCCACCGCCGCGATCTCGACCATCGAGCGGTCGCCGCGCGCCTCGCGGAGCAGGCGGCCGAGCCGCTCGCCGCGCTCGCGCTCTTCGGGGGTCAGGGGTGTGCGCACCATGCCGCCATTCTAATACCGGTATAGTAATTGGCATGGTGGAGATCAAGACGGACGAGAACCTGCGCGCGATGCGTGACGCGGGACGGGTGGTCGCCGAGGCGCTGGCGGCCGTACGGAAGAAGGCGGCTCCCGGGGTCACGGGCAAGGAGCTGGACCGGGTGGCCCGCGAGGTGCTCACTGCGGCCGGGGCCGGATCGCCGTTCCTGGGATACCGCCCCGACTGGGCGCCCGTGCCGTTCCCCGCGGTCGTGTGCGTCTCGGTGAACGACGCGATCGTGCACGGCATCCCCGAGGACCGCCGCCTCGCCGACGGCGACCTGGTCTCCGTCGACTGCGGGGCGCTCCTCGGCGGCTGGGCCGGCGACTCCGCCGTCAGCTTCACGGTGGGGCGGGCGCGCCCGGCGGACACGCGGCTGATCGACACGGCGTACGCGGCCCTGGAGGCGGGCATCGGCGCGGCCGTCGTCGGCAACCGGATCGGGGACGTCGCCCACGCGATCGGCCGGGTCTGCAGGGGCGCCGGGTACGGCATCCCGGACGGCTTCGGCGGGCACGGCATCGGGCGCGCGATGCACGAGGACCCGGGCGTCCCCAATGAGGGACGCCCGGGCCGGGGCATGCCGCTGCGGCACGGCATGGTCCTCGCGATCGAGCCGATGGTGATCGCCGGGGGCGGGGACGACCACTACACGGCGCGGGACGGCTGGACGATGCGTACGGTCGACGGCTCGCGCGCCGCCCACGCGGAGCACACGGTGGCGATCACGGACGACGGTCCGCGGATCCTCACGGCGCTCTAGCGCCGCTCGCCGCGGCCCCCGCCGGACCGACCGGCTCCTACCCCACCGGCCGTACGACCATCGCCGAGCCGCCTCCGCGCCGCACGGTCTCGGCGGCGGCGACCCAGCGGCCGTCCGGCAGGCGCTGGACGCCGGTCGCCGCGCCGATCTCCGGGTTCTGCCGGAAACCGTGCCCGATCGCTTCGAGGTCCGCCTTCAACGGGCTGTTCCACAGGCCCGGTTCGAGCTCCGTCGTCGTCTGGTTGCGCTGGCTCGCCCGGGGTTCGGCGATGGCGTCGACGAGCGGCAGGCCGCGGTCCACGACGCCGGTGAGCGTCTGGAGCACGGTGGTGATGATGGTCGCCCCGCCCGGTGAACCGAGCGCGAGGACCGGGCGGTCGTGCCGGTCGAGCACGATCGTCGGGGACATCGAGGAGCGCGGCCGCTTGCCGGGGCCGGGCAGGTTCGGGTCGTGGACGGCCGGGTTCGCCGGGGCGAAGGAGAAGTCGGTGAGCTCGTTGTTGAGCAGGAAGCCGCGGCCCGGCACGGTGATCCCGCTGCCGCCGGTCGACTCGATGGTGAGCGTGTACGAGACGACGTCGCCCCACCGGTCGGCGACCGTGAGGTGCGTGGTGTTCTCGCCCTCGTACGTCGTCGGCGCGGCCGTCCCGCCGCTCGCGCAGGCCGCCGGGTCGCGCGGGTCGCCCGGCGCGAGCGGGCTGGTCAGCACGGCGTCGTCGCGGATCAGGCAGGCCCGGGAGTCGGCGAAGGCCTGCGAGAGCAGCTCGCGGGTGGGCACGTCCTCGAAGGCCGGGTCGCCGACCCAGCGGCCCCGGTCGGCGAAGGCGATCCGGCTGGCCTCGATGAACCGGTGCAGGTACGCGGCGCGCGAGGCGGAGGAGAGGTCCGAGCGCTCCAGGATGTTGAGCGCCTCGCCGACGCTCGTCCCGCCGGACGAGGAGGGGGCCATGCCGTAGACGTCGAGGCCGCGGTAGGAGATCTTCGTCGGCCGGCGTCGTTCCGTCTCGTACGTGGCGAGATCCCGCTCGGTCAGATCGCCGGCGCGGACGACGCGGGTGGCCCCGGCCCGTACCGGAGGCTTGCGAACGGTGTCGACGATGTCCCGGGCGAGCGGCCCCCGATAGAGCGCCCCGACGCCCTCCCGGCCGAGCTTGTCGTACGTACGGGCGAGGTCGGGGTTCTTGAACGTCGAGCCGACCACGGGCAGTTGGCCGCCGGGCAGGAACAGCTCCGAGGAGGCGGGGAAGTCCCGGAAGCGGGCCTCGTTGGAGGCCGTCTGGGCGCGGAAGGTGGCGTCGACGGTGAAGCCGTCGCGGGCGAGCCGCTCGGCGGGTTCGAGGAGCGTGCGCAGCGGCTTGCTGCCCCAGGCGTCGAGCGCGGCCTTCCAGGTCGCCGGCGTGCCGGGGGTGCCGACGCCGCGGCCGCTGGTCATGCCCTCCTCGAACGGGATGGGCTTGCCGTTCTCCACGAAGAGGTTCGCGTCCGCCGAGGCGGGCGCGGTCTCGCGGCCGTCGATGGTCCGTACGGTGCGGGTCCTGGCGTCGTAGTGGACGAAGTAGCCGCCTCCGCCGATGCCCGCGGAGTACGGCTCGGTGACGCCGAGGGCGGCGGCCACGGCCACGGCCGCGTCGACGGCGTTGCCGCCCTTGCGGAGCACCTCGATGCCCACGGCGGAGGCGTCGGCGTCGACGCTCGCGACGGCGCCTCCGTAGCCGACGGCGACGGGTTCCTTCACGGGCGGCTGCGGGCCGGTCCCCGTCGGTGGCGCAGCCGCGCCCACCGAGAGCACCGTCACCGCGACGGCGAGCAGAGAGACCTTCCGAGCGGTGGAGCGTCGCACTTGTACCTCCAGTCAACGGCCGTCCGCGCAGCGTAACTTCCGGCCCGCCTTCGCGTCAGGACCGCCTCGAACAGCGGTACGCCGTACCGCTACCATGCGCGCCCATGAACGAAGACCTGCGCAATGTCGTGCTGGGTGTGCTGGCGACCGGGCTCAGCGCGTCGCTGGGCTGGCTGACCCGGACGTATCTGTGGCGCCGTCGTCTCCGGCGCAAGCAGGCGTTCTTCGGGCTGCGCGACGGTTCCGAGTGCCTGCTCGTCGTGAACCGCCAGGCGGGCAGCGAGCGGGCGGTGCACCACGTCGATGTCTCCGCTCTGCTCGAACTCTCCGCACTGATCAAGGACTGCGGGGCACGCCCGGAGATAGTCCAGCACGACGAGGCCCGGCAAGGTCTGGGCGACCGCGCGGAGTTCTGCGTCGGCGGGCCGTACTCCAACCGCCGGATGGCCGCGCACCTCTCGTCCCTGCTGCCCGGCATGACGATGAACGTGGAGTCGGAGCCGGCCGCGGACCGGGGCATGTTCACGGTCGGGGGCGAGGAGTACCGGCTGGTGAACGGGGCCACCGAGCACGTGATCCTCGCCCGTCTCACCGGCGGCGAGGGCGGGCTGCCGGTCTTCCTGCTCTGCGGTCAGGCCGCGGTCGCCAACCGGGCCGCGAGCCGGTATCTGGCCCGGCACCACGAGAAGCTGGCCCGGAAGTACGGCTCCGGCCCCTTCGTGCTCCTCCTCAAGATCGTCAACTCGGACGCGTACGGCCCCGACGTCGTGGAGCTGGTCGCCGACGTCACGACGGCGGCGCGGACCGCGCCCGCATCCGAACCGGCAGCGTCTTGAGGCCGTTGACGAAGTTGGAGACGAGCCGCCGGGGCGGGGCGGCGAGTTCGAGGTCGCCCAGGACCTGACGCGCCTCCTCGTGCAGGACGCGGAGCTGGAGCCGGGCGAAGTGCGCGCCGAGGCAGACGTGCGGGCCCTCGCCGAACGAGACGTGCGGGTTGGGGTGGCGGGCCAGGTCGAGCCGGCCGGGGTCGGTGAAGACGCGTTCGTCGTGGTTGGCGGAGGCGTGCAGGACGACCACCTTGTCGCCGGCGGCGATGCGGCGCCCGGCGAGTTCGGTGTCGCGGGTCGCGGTGCGCCGGAACGAGAGCACGGGCGGGTGGACGCGCAGGAGTTCCTCGACGGCCCGGTCCAGGGCGACCTCTCCGCTCCACAGCCGGCGCCGCTCGTCGGGGTGGCGGGCGAGGGCGAGCAGCCCGCCGGGAGCGGCACTGCGGACGGTGTCGTTGCCGGCGACGGTCAGCAGGAAGAAGAACATCTCCAGCTCGGCGTCGTGCAGTTCGGAGCCGGCGAGGACGGTCATGATGTCGTCGGCGGGGTTCTTCCGCTTGTACGCGGCGAGCGCGCGGGCGTAGTCGAACATCTCGGCCAGCATCGCGGGCGAGCGGGGGTTGACGGGCTGCCCCTTGTCGTCGAGGACCGGCGGCTCGTCGGGGTCCTGGTAGGCGATGACCCGCTCGGTCCACGCGAGCAGCAGGCCCCGGTCGCTCGCGGGCACGCCGAGCAGGTCGGTCAGGTTGAGCAGCGCGTAGTCGTCGGTGACGGCGCGGACGAGGTCGGTCTCGGGGCCGTCGTCGAGGGCGCCCGCGAGGAGCTCCCGGGCCCGCGCCCGCACCGTGCCCGTGAACCGCTCGATCCGCCCGGGCGTGAAGGCCCGGCTGACGAGCCGGCGCAGCCGGTTGTGGTGCGGAGGGTCCTGGTTGAGCATCATCCGCCGGATGAACGGCAGGTCGGCGGGGTCGGGGTCGCGGATCTGGGTGGCGCCGAGATACGAGGAGTAGGCGGCGGGTTCCCTGAGCACGCGTACGACGTCGGCGTGCCGCGTCACCGCCCAGAAGCCGGCCCCTGCGGGCCACCCGAGCACCGCCCGCTCCTCCTGCCACACGACGGGCCACCGTTCGCGCAGCACGGAAAAGGCGTCGTGCGGGACGCCGTCGGCGTAGATCCTCGGGTCGAAGACGTCGGGAACGTCACGCTCACTCTCCACGCCCCCACCCTGGCCTCCCGGGCCCCCCTTTTCCAGACCGCGTGTCAGTCGCCCGCGCGCGTCCAGAGGGTCAGGTCGCTGCTGGTCGCGACGGCGAGCGTCCGGCCGGACGGAGAGAAGCCGGCGGCGCGGAGCTCGGACCAGTACGCGTCGAAGACATGCCACCAGGTCTGCCCGTGCTCACCCCGGTAGGGCGCCCCGCCCTCCTTGGAGAGCAGGACGCGCTCGTTGGGCCAGTCGGGCGCGACGGCGTCCACGCACCAGCCGCCGTGGGCCGTGGTGTGCAGGCCGCCGCCGTACAGTCCGGCGATCCGCACCCGACGCCCCGTGAGCGACCCGAGTCCCGGGCAGGCGAGGTCGGGGCCGTCGGGTATGTCGTCGTCGGGGTCCCGGTCGCGGGCGATCCGCTCGCCGGTGACGGCGTCGAACAATCCGTGTCCGTCGCTCGAGACGACCATCACGAGGTCGTTCCCGCTGCGGGGATCCACGTCGAACCCGATGCCGAGCAGTCCGCCCACGGCCGCGCACGACTCGAACACCGGTCGCCAGGGTGGGGGCGGGGCGACCTGAGGTGCGGCGAGGACGCGTTCCCTCAGGGCCTGTTGGTACGGCGTGAGTCCGCGTGCGGCGGTGGACATGGGATCGCGCTCCTTCGGGGCGGGCGGGGCTGCCGGGTGCTTTCGGTGGCCGAGTATCGCCCATCTCACATCCGACATCACCGGAATTCATCGGATTGTCGCAACCTCAGGCGTCCTCCTGCCCTCTTCCCTCGGCAAGAGAGATCACTCAGGAGGTTGTCCCTGTGAACCGCACCCGCCCGCGCGCCCTGCTCACCGCCACCGGCGTGGCCCTCGCCGTCGCCGCGCTCAGCTCGTGTTCCGGGGGTGCGGTGGCCGCCGGGGGCGACGGTGGGGCGGCGGGCTCGAAGGAGGTGCCGCCGATGCGGATATCCGTGAACCTCACCGGTGAGAGCGCCAAGGCCGGTGAGCCGGTCACCGTGACGCTGGCCGAGGGGAAGCTGCGCGAGGTGACCGTGACCGACTCCAAGGGGGCGCGGCTCGACGGGAAGGTCGCCGCGGACGGCAGGACGTGGACGTCCGCGCGGAACGCCACGCCCGGCACCGCCTACGCCGTCGAGGCGCGGGACGCCGGCGGGGCCACCGCGAAGGCCGCCTTCACCACCGCCGCCCCCGAGAAGGTCAACAAGCTGACCCTGGCCCCGGGGAAGAACACCACCGTCGGCATCGGCCAGCCGCTGTCGATCGTCTTCGACCACCCGGTGAAGAACAAGGCGGACGTCGAGAAGCACCTCAAGGTGACCACCTCGAACAACACCGAGGGCTCCTGGGGCTGGATGCAGGACTGGTCGGGCAAGGACCGGGTGGACTGGCGGCCGAAGGAGTACTGGAAGGCCGGTACGAAGGTCACGCTCGACGCCACGCTCAGCGGGATCGACTCCGGTGCCGCCGGCGGCTGGTTCGTCCGGGACTACACCACCACCTTCTCGATCGGGAAGAACCAGCTGGTCAAGGTGGACCTCGACAACCACCGGCTGACCCTGACGCGCGACGGCGTGACCGTGAAGGACGTGCCCATGTCGGCCGGTACTCCCGGCGGCGAGAAGGCGTCCTGGCGCGGGAAGACGGTCCTGATGTCCAAGGAGGGCACGATCAACATGCGGTCCGAGACCGTCGGCCTCGGTGACGCCTACGACAAGATGGTCGACTACTCGATGCGGCTGACCTGGTCGGGCATGTACGCGCACGCCGCGCCCTGGAACGCTGCGTACTTCGGCAACGCCAACAAGAGCTCCGGCTGCATCGGGATGAGCGACGCCGACGCGAAGAGTGTGTACGACGCGGTCCAGGTCGGCGACCCCTTCGAGGTCACCGGCTCGGACGCCAAGGGGACGCAGGCCCTGAACAACGGGTACGGCGAGTGGAACCTCTCCTGGGCCGAGTGGCAGGCGAAGAGCGCCCTGCGCTGATCGCGCGTTCAACAATCGTTACCCTCGCGTAACTTACCGACCGGTTACCCCAGGTAAGCCCGCCCGGTTACCGTCGGGTCACTTTGCACTGTCCCCACCAGTGGCACGAGCAAGGAGTGACCCCCCGTGCGCGCACCTCTCTCCCTCGCCGTCTCGGCCGCCCTGGTGGCCGGGACGGCCCTCGGGCTCGCCCCCGCCGCCCACGCCGGCGAGTCCGCCGCCGCCTCCGCCCCCTCCGTCCGCTTCGTCGACATCGCCGGCGACGGCGGCACCGTCCTCAAGGCCAATGTCGTCACCCCGGCCGGGGCCGGCGGCTCGGCCCGCTTCCCCGTGATCGTCCTCCCCACCAGCTGGGCCGTGCCGCAGATCGAGTACCTCGCCCAGGCGCAGAAGCTCGCCGACTCCGGTTACGTCGTGGTGAGTTACAACTCCCGCGGCTTCTGGCAGTCGGGCGGCGAGATCGAGACCGCGGGGCCGAGAGACGTGGCCGACGCCTCCAAGGTCATCGACTGGGCGCTCGCGAACACCCCGGCCGACCCGGCCAAGGTCGGTATGGCGGGCGTGAGTTACGGCGCCGGGATCAGCCTCCTGGCCGCCGCGCACGACAAGCGGATCAAGGCCGTGGCAGCCCTCAGCGGCTGGGCGGACCTCATCGAGTCCATCTACAGCGGTCGCACCCAGCACCTCCAGGCCGCCGCGCTGCTCGGCGGCGCGGGCTTCCTCACCGGCCGCCCCGGCCCCGAACTCAAAAGCATCCTCAGCGACTTCCTCTCCTCCAACCTCGCCAAGGAGGGCGAGATGATCGCCTGGGGCGAGAAGCGGTCACCGGCGACGTACCTCGACCGGATCAACGCCAACGGCGCCGCCATCATGCTCGGCAACGCCTGGGGCGACACCATCTTCCCGCCCAACCAGTACGCCTCCTTCTACGAGAAGCTCCGCGGCCCCAAGCGCCTGGAGTTCCGCCCCGGCGACCACGCCACCGCGGAGGCGACGGGCCTGCTCGGACTGCCCAACGACACCTGGACCAGCGCCCACCGCTGGTTCGACCACCATCTCAAGGGCGTCGACAACGGCATCGACCGCGAGCAGCCCGTGCAGCTCAAGTCCCGGTCCACCGGGGGCTACGAGGGCTACCCGGACTGGAAGTCGGTCGGCGCGAACGAGCGGAAGATCTCCCTCGGCGGCTCCCAGCGGATCTGGGCGAACATCGACTCCGGCGCCAACGGCGGTGTGGTCCTGCTCTCCAACCTCCTCGACCAGCTGGTCAAGGCACCGCCGGTCGCCTCGATCCCGCTCCTCCCGCGCTCCTTCGCCGGGGTCTGGCAGTCCGAGCGGTACGACGCGCCCCAGCGGGTGCGCGGTACGGCGAAGCTGCACACCACGGTCACCTCCACCAAGGAGAGCGGCACCCTCGTCGCGTACCTCTACGACGTGGGCCCGCTCGGCCTCGGCAAGCTGGTCAGCAACGCGCCGTACACCTTCCACGGCAAGACACCCGGCACTCCCTTCCCGGTCGACCTGGAGCTGTTCTCCACGGCCTACGACGTTCCCGCGGGCCACCGGCTCGCCGTGGTCGTCGACACCGTGGACCCGCTCTACATCGAGCACAACCCGACCGGCGCGCAGCTGACCTTCTCCTCCCCCGCGGCCGACCCCTCGTACCTGTCGGTCCCACTGCGAGCGGAGTGATCACCGGCTGCTGCCGGGCGGGCTTGGCTCCCCGCGAGCTACTGCGCGGCCACTACGGCCGCGTGGGGGGACCCCCACCCGGCAGCAGCGTCCCTGGTTCGGCCGGGGCGACGTCCGCGGCCTGTGTCTTGGGACTGCGCCGCTCCCTCCTGGCCACCCAGGTGGCGAACCAGGAGAGGAGCATGCACATCCCGATGTAGATGGGCGAGATGACCATGACCACGGGAATGAACGGCAGATCGTAGTCGAGGTTCGACGCGATCAGCTTCCCCGCGTGCAGGAACTCCTCGTAGGTGATGAGGAATCCGAGCGAGGTGTCCTTCAGCGCCACCACCAGCTGGCTGATGATGGCCGGCAGCATCGCGCGCAGCGCCTGCGGGGCCAGGACGTACGTCATCACCTGGGTCTTGCGCATTCCGAGCGCGTAGGCAGCCTCCCCCTGGCCGCGACCGACCGAGTTGATACCTGTACGGAACACCTCGGCGAGCACCGAGCCGTTGTAGAGGGTGAGTCCGGCGACCAACGCGGGCAGCGGCTGGACCTTCAGCGCCACGAAGATGAAGAAGATCATCACCAGTACGGGCATGGCACGGAAGAACTCGACGAGCAGGGTCGAGACCCAGCGGAAGACCGCCCGCTCGGAGAGCCGTCCGACCGCGAGGACGGCGCCGAGCGCGAGCGAGAGCACCGAGGCGTAGGCGAAGGCCTTGAGGGTGTTACCGAGCCCGCGGAGCAGCAGCTCCTGGATGCCGATGTACTCGAAGGGCGACCACTTGGTGGCCGTGAACTGGGAGGTGTCGAAGAGGAGATAGAGGATCCAGCAGGCCAGCGACAGGATCACGACGGTCGAGATGACGCCGTACAGCAGGTGACGCTTGCGGGTCCGCGGTCCCGGGATGTCGTAGAGGGCGGTGGACTCGGTCATCGGGCGACTCCCCAGCGCTTCTCCATCACGTTGAAGATCACGCTGATGGTGAGGGTGATGATGAGGTAGCCGGCCGCGATCCAGACGAAGGTCCAGACGATGTTGTAGCCGAGTTCGCTCAACGTCTTGTAGGTGCCGAGGAGTTCGTTGACGCTGAAGGCCCCCGCGATGGCGGAGTTCTTGGCGAGCGCGATCAGGGTGGAACCGATGGGCGGGATGACGGACCGGAACGCCTGGGGCAGCACGATCGCGTTGAGGGTCTGACTGAACGTCATGCCGAGGCTCCGGGACGCCTCCCCCTGGCCGCGCGGGACGGTGTTGATGCCGGACCGGAGCACCTCGCAGATGAACGCCGAGGTGTAGCAGCCGAGGGCGAGGACGGCGAACAGCTCGAAGGGGAGCACGAGTCCGAAGCGCGGCAGGCCCAGCATCACGGCGAAGAAGAGCAGGGTGAGCGGGGTGTTGCGCAGGATCGTGACCCAGACCGCGCCGAAGACCCGGAAGGAGCCGACCGGCGCGACCCGGAAGGCGGCCATCACGAAGCCGAGCACGAGGGCCAGGGCCGAGGAGTACACGGTGAGTTCGACGGTGCCGAGGAAGCCTTCGCCGTAGGTCTCGAAGTTGTCCGTCAGGACGTCCATGCGGGGCTCCTTCCTCAGCTCGCCGGGTAGCGGTCGATGGCGGGCGGCTGCGGGGCGGGCACCCCGGAGAGGCCGAGGGTCACGTCGTAGGCCTTCTTCCAGTCACCGTTCTTCTCGTGGACGGCGAGGGCGTCGTCGAGGGCGAAGCGCAGGGCGTTGTCGCTCCGGGGGACGCCGACGCCGTACGGCTCCTCGGAGAACGGCTTGCCGACGACCTTGAGTTCGTCGGGGACCTTCGCCGCGTACCCCATCAGGATGGTGTCGTCGGTGGTGACCGCGTCGACCTGGTAGGTCAGCAGGTTGTCGACGCAGACGGAGTAGGTGTCGTACGCCACCAGTTCCGCCTTCGGGTGGTCCCGTTCGATCCGCTGGTACGGGGTGGATCCGGCGGCGGAGCAGACCCGTTTGCCGTCGAGGTCCTGCGGGCCGTGGATGTCGTTCTCGTCGGTGCGGACGAGCAGCGACTGGCCGGCCAGGTAGTAGGGGCCCGCGAAGCCGACGAGCTTCTTGCGGTTGTCGTTGATGGTGTAGGTGCCGACGTAGTAGTCGATCTGGCCGTTCTGCAGCGCGGTCTCGCGGTTCGCCGAGGCGATGGTCCGGAAGCTGATCGAGGCGGGGTCGAAGCCGAGGGAGGCGGAGAGCATCTTGGCGATCTCGATGTCGAAGCCGGAGTACCACCCGGTGGCCGGGTCCTTCTCCCCCATGTAGGGCTGGTCCTCCTTGGCTCCGACGACGAGGTGGCCGCGCTTGCGGGCCCGTTCCCAGGTCGGCGAGTCGGGCAGCTGGAAGGCCGACTGGACCTGGTAGACGGGGAGTTCGTCGGGCTGCGGACCCTTCACGGGCGGGCTGCCCTCCTTGCCGCAGGCAACCAGCGTGGTCAGCGTGGCGGCGAGCAGCGAGAGGACGGTGAGGCGACGGCGCGTACGGTGCATGTGGTGTCCACCCCCGCTCAGTGCTTGAGGATCTTGGACAGGAAGTCCTTGGCGCGTTCGCTGCGCGGGCTGGTGAAGAACTCCTCGGGTGTGCGGTCCTCGACGATGCGGCCGTCGGCCATGAAGACGACCCGGTTGGCCGCGGAGCGCGCGAAGCCCATCTCATGGGTCACGACGACCATGGTCATGCCCTCCCGGGCCAGCTGCTGCATGACCTCCAGGACCTCGTTGATCATCTCGGGGTCGAGGGCGGAGGTCGGCTCGTCGAAGAGGAGCGCCTTGGGGTCCATGGCGAGGGCGCGGGCGATCGCGACCCGCTGCTGCTGGCCGCCGGAGAGCTGGGCGGGGAACTTGTCGGCGTGGGCGGCGAGGCCGACCCGGTCGAGGAGTTCGCGCGAGCGCCGGTCGGCGTCCTCCTTCTTGCGCTTGCGGACCTTGATCTGTGCCAGGGAGACGTTGGCGAGGACGGTCTTGTGGGCGAACAGGTTGAAGGACTGGAAGACCATGCCGACCTCGGCCCGCAGCCGGGCGAGTGCCCTGCCCTCCTCGGGGAGGGGCTGTCCGTCGATGATGATCTCGCCCGACTCGACGGCCTCCAGCCGGTTCATGGCCCGGCAGAGCGTCGACTTCCCCGAGCCCGAGGGCCCGATGACGACGACCACTTCCCCGCGCCCGACGGTGAGACTGATGCCCTGAAGGACGTGCAACGTGCCGTAGTGCTTGTTGACATCACGCAGCTCGATCAACGGATCGACGACCGCCATACGCTCCCCTGCCCCTTTTCAGCCGTGTCGAGGTCAGCGCAAACTATCCGGCACAAAAAGGGACTTCATGGTCGACACGCGTAAAAGCGGCATAAGCCGTATTTACTGCAGAAGGGTGTCCCGCGGAGGCGGTGCGGGGGTGCGGGGGTTCAGAACTCGGCGGCCTCGCCGTACATCTGGGAGAGCTCCGGCGAGCCGGTCATGGCCCAGTCGAGCCCGGCCTCGACCACGTTGATCTCCCGGCCGGAGGCGAGCCGCACGACCGGCTGGCCGCCGGGCCACACCTGCCAGGCGGCACCGGGCACGTTCCGCACGATGACGGTGCCGAGATACAGACCGGCGTCGTTGCCGATCCAGGGGAGCTCCTCCGGATCGTCGCGCCAGCGCGGCGGGAGCTGATCGAGGGCGGCGAGCGAGCGGGGGCTGTCGTCCAGCGTCACCCCGCGGTCCTGGACTCTGGCGCGCAGCAGCTCGCACTCGGCGAGCAGGTCACCCACCCCTTCGGGGTCGCGGTCGAAGGCCGCGGCCAAGGGGGGCTGATCGGCCTCATGCCGCTTGCGCCAGTTGTCCAGGAACGGGATGTTCATCCGAACAGCGTCGCATTTCACCCTCCCGTGGCACCACCCGGCGCGCGGAGATCATCCACGCCGGGGCGCCCGGGAGCGGGCTCGGGATCCAGGGCCGGACAGGCTCTAGACGTCCAGGTCGACGACGACCGGGGCGTGGTCGGAGGCGCCCTTGCCCTTGCGCTCCTCACGGTCGACGTAGCCGTCCTTGACCGCGTCGGCGAACGGCTTGTTGCCGTACACCAGGTCGATGCGCATGCCCCGGTTCTTCGGGAAGCAGAGCTGGCGGTAGTCCCAGTACGTGAAGGGGTGGTCGTACTTGAGCGGGCGCGGGACCACGTCCACGAGGCCGGTCTCTCGGAGCCCGGTCAGCGCGGCCCGCTCCGGTTCGGTGACGTGCGTGAGGCCCTCGAAGGCCGCCCGGTCCCACACGTCGTCGTCGGTCGGGGCGATGTTGTAGTCACCGAGGACGGCGAAGGGCCGCTCCCCCGCCGCGTCCTCGGCGACGGCCGCGCGGAGCGCCTCCAGCCAGCGGAGCTTGTACGCGTAGTGCTCGTGGATCACCTCGCGGCCGTTCGGCACGTACACCGACCAGACCCGGACCGGTCCGCAGGTCGCGGAGATGGCCCGGGGCTCCTGCACGCCCTCGTACTCGGGACCGCCGGGCAGGCCCGTGACGACGTCGGTGAGGCCGACCTTGGAGATCAGCGCCACGCCGTTCCACCGGCCGGTGGCGTGGACCACCGATTCATAGCCCAGCTCGCGCAGCTCGTCGGTGGGGAACTGCTCGGCGGTGCACTTGGTCTCCTGGACGCACAGCACGTCCGTGCCGGTGCTCTCCAGCCAGGCCAGGAGTCGGGGCAGGCGGGCGGTGATCGAATTGACGTTCCAGGTCGCGATGCGCATGAGCGCAAGCCTAACGGCGGGGTGTGACAGTCACCGTCCGCGAGCCCCGGTGGGTCACAGCCGGGTGGAGTCGCCCGGGGTGAGCCGACCGTGGTCCGTGCCGCCGAGCGCGCCGATCTGCCGGTCGTAGATGGGCCGGGCGAGGTCGGTGAGCAGGGCGTCGTGGATGTCGATGGCGCGGCGCGGCTTGACCTCGCGGACGTACTCGATGACCTCCGAGATCTTGTTCCAGGGGGCCATCACGGGGAGCATCAGCGTGTCCACCGGCCGGTCGGGGACGGTCAGGGCGTCGCCCGGGTGGAAGACCGTGCCGTCCACCAGGAAGCCGATGTTGGTGATCCGGGGGATGTCCGGGTGGATCACCGCGTGCAGCTCGCCGTGGACCTGGACGTCGAATCCGGCGGCGGTGAAGGTGTCGCCGTGGCCGACGGTGTGGACGCGGCCGGGGAAGGCGGCCGACAGCTGGTCCGCGACGCTGCGCAGGGTCCAGATCTCGGCCGCCGGGTTGGCCTCGAGACCGGCGCGCAGCCGGTTCTCGTCGAAGTGGTCGGGGTGCTCGTGGGTGACGAGGAGGACGTCGGCGCCGAGCGCGGCGTCCTCCTCGCTGAAGCCTCCGGGGTCGATGACGAGCGTCCGCCCGTCCTTCTCCAGACGGACGCAGGCGTGCGACATCTTCGTCAGCTTCACAGCACTCCACCTCACGACGGACCGTACGGGCCCGGTCAGCCTACGCCCGGAGACGATCTAGGGAACGTCCGGAGGCGTCGTCTCCTCCTTGATCGCCCTGCCCATCACGCGCAGGGCGCTCTCGGCGGCCGGGAGGCCGCAGTAGACGGCGGTCTGGAGCACGATCTCGCGGAGTTCGTCGGGGGTCAGCCCGTTGCGCAGGGCGGCCCGGGTGTGGTCCGCGAGGGCGTCGAGGTGGCCGCCCGCGATCAGCGCCGTCAGGGTGACGCAGCTGCGGGTGCGGCGGTCGAGGCCGTCCCGGTGCCACACCTCGCCCCAGGCGTAGCGGGTGACCAGGTCCTGGAGGTCGGCGCCGAAGGCGTCGGCGCCGGTCTGCTCCACGTGGGCGTCGCCGAGGATCTCCCGGCGGAGCCTGTCCCCCCGCTCGTACGGGTCGGGGCGCGCGGTCCCGGCGGCCTCGTCGGCCGGTTCGGCCGGCGCGATCTCGGCGACGGGCACGACGGAGGCGGAGACGGGCGGCATCGGCGGCGCCGGCAGCGTGGCCTGGGTGTCGTGGACGATCCCGGCGAAGTGGTCGATGAGCAGTTCGGTGACGGCGGCCGGCTGCTCTACCGGGGCGAGGTGGGAGGCGCCGGGGACGACGGCGAGCCGGGCGTCGGCGATCCCCGCGACCAGGGTGCGGGCCTCGGCGGGGCCGGTGACCTGGTCGTCGGAGCCGACGAGGACCAGGGCGGGGACGCCGATCCGGCCGAGCGCCTCCCGGACGTCGAAGAGGGCGAGCGCCTCGCAGGCGCCGATGTAGCAGCCGGGGTCGGTGGTACGGACCATCTGGACGGCCCACTCGACGATGGCGGGTTGCGCGGCGCTGTAGGCGGGGGTGAACCACTGCTCGGGCGCGGTACGGGCCATGGGGTCGAGGCCGTTGGTCCGGACGATCACGCCGCGCTGGCGGAACTCGTCGGCGCTGCCGAACCGGGGCGAGGTCGCCACCAGGGCGAGCGAGGCGACCCGGTGGGGTGCGCGCAGCGCGAGGTCGAGGCCGACGGCGCCGCCGATGGAGCAGCCCGCGTAGCCGAATCTCTGGATGCCCAGCTCGTCGAGGGTGGCGAGCAGCCGGTCGCCGAGTTCGGCGACGGAGGTGAAGGGGTGGGCGGGCGCACCGCCGTGCCCGGGCAGGTCGAACCGGACGACGCGCCACTGCCGGGTCAGCTCGGGTATCTGCCGGTCCCACATGTGCATGGTCGTGCCGAGCGAAGGGCCCAGGACCAGAACCGGGGCGTCTTCTCTCCCGTCGAGGCGGTATTGCAGGGTGTTACTCGGTGTATCACTCACCCGCAAAACCCTCTCATCTCCCCCTGCCCCGCCCTTCGCCGGGTCGCGCCCGACGCTTCGCGGCCCCGGATCTCCTCGCGGAGCCGGGGCCGTGGTGGGTCGTCGGGTCGTGGTGGGTGATGGGGTCGTGCGGTGTGGGGTCAGCCGGAGTTCCGGGCGGCGGTGCGACGGCGCTTCCTGATCAGGACGCCCGCGGCGGCGCCGCCGAGGAGCAGTGCGCCGACGGCGTACGGGCTGCCGCCGTCGTCCCGGTCCGCGGCGCCGGCGGCCCAGCCGAAGCCCGCCTCCACAGCACCGTTCGGCCGGCCCGAGATCTGGTAGGTGAGGGTCTGCTTGATGCGGGGCGGGCACTTGAGGGTCACGGTGTCCGTGCCGGAGCGGGCGTCGGCCGGAAGCGTGAACTCACCCACGAGGACGCCCTTCCGGTCGCCCGGCAGGAGGTGGAACGTCCCGGCCACCTCCGACGCGCCCTTGCCGTACGTCTCCGCGCCGCAGGCGGTGGTGCTGACGGTGACGGTGCTCCCGGGGGAGGCCTTCCAGGGATTGACCCAGGCGTTGCCGGACGAGTCGGCGACGGCGGCGGGTGCGGACAGGGCGAGTGTGCTCAGGGCCAGGGCGAGCTGGACACCTGTACGTGCGACACGCATGCTTCGTCTCTCCTTCGGCGGAGCTTTCCTGGCCGGCTGGGCCGCGCGGCGCCTGTGCTGTGCTCCGTGCACGAGAAGATCCCCGACCGGTGATCACCGCAACGGGAAGGTCGCGCGCGATGTCCCCCGGTCGGGGTCTTGATCGTCCTTGCCACTGATCGTCTGCGCAGGTCACGGCGGCCCGCACGGTGCCCGCAATCGCATGATGTCCCGCGCGCGAACGGGCTAGTTGTGTCGAGGGAAAGGGTCAGACCCGGCCCAGGATCGCCATGACGGCCTGCTCCAACGCCGCTCCGGGATCCGGCGGCGCACCCTCCGACCGCCACGCGACGAACCCGTCGGGGCGGACGAGGACCGCGCCGTCCACGGTGACGCCGTGGGTCTCCTTCCAGTCGGTGTCGTCCTCGGGCGCGAGCTCCGCGTCGGGGCCGTCGCCGATCCGGTACGAGTCGAGCGGCACCGGCAGCTCCTGCCGGACGCGGGTCGCCGCCGTGTGCCAGCCGCCGGCGCCGTCCTCGGAGCTCAGGAGCACCAGGGACCGCTCGTACAGGTCGAGGGTGGAGATCCGGGTACCGGCGCGGTTCAGCCACACGTGGGGTGCCCGGCTCCCGGGTTCGCCCGTCAGCCGCAGCCCTTCGGAGACGACCGGCAGCGACCGGTCGGCGCCCAGGACGGCGCCCCGCGGATAGCGGTAGCCGAGCACCTCGTTGAGCAGACCGCCCTTCCTGCCCTTGGGACTGTCGGATCCGGTGCCGGGGGCGTACCCGGGGTGGCTGTGCTCGACCGATCGCGACGAGGCACGGGCGCTCGTCGCCTCCGCCACCGGCCGGCGCTCCGCGTCGTAGGAGGCGAGCAGGCCGGGGCCTGCCCAGCCGCCCAGGACGGCGGCGAGCTTCCAGGCGAGGTTGTGCGCGTCCTGGATACCGGTGTTGGAGCCGAACGCCCCGGTGGGCGGCATCTCGTGGGCGGAGTCGCCGGCGAGGAACACCCGGCCGTCCGCGTAGCGTTCGGCGACGCGTTCGGCCGCGTGCCAGGGCGCCTTGCCGGTGATCTCCACATCGAGGTCCGGTACTCCCACGGCCCGCCGGATGTGTGCGACGCACCGCTCGTCGGTGAACTCCTCCAACGTCTCGCCGTCTTCGGGGTGCCAGGGAGCGTGGAACACCCAGCGCTCCCGGTTGTCGACCGGCAGCAGGGCCCCGTCGGCCTCCGGGTTCGTCAGGTAGCAGACGATGAAGTGCCGGTCTCCGACGACGTCCGCGAGGCCGCGCGAGACGAAGGTGACGCTCACGTTGTGGAACAGGTCGCCCCGACCGCTCTGCCCGATGCCGAGCAGCTCGCGCACCGGGCTGCGCGGGCCGTCCGCCGCGACGAGGTAGTCCGCGCGGATGGTGGTGTGCTCGCCGGTGTCGCGGCTCTTGACCTGCGCGGTCACCCCTTCGGCGTCCTGCTCGAACGACATCAGCTCCGTCGCGAAGCGCAGGTCCCCGCCCAGCTCCCGGGCGCGTTCGAGCAGCACCGGTTCGAGGTCGTTCTGGCTGCACAGGCACCACGCGGCGGGGCTGAAGCGGGCGAGACCGCCGCCTGGGTCGATCTCCTTGAACAGCCACTCACCGGCATCACCCACCAGGCTCGGCGTCTGCAGGATGCCGCTGTTGTGGGCCAGGACGGACGCGGCTTCCTGGATGGACCGCGCGACCCCGGCGGAGCGGAACAGCTCCATCGTGCGCACGTTGTTGCCGCGGCCGCGGGGGTGGATCGACGTGCCCGCATGACGCTCGACCAGTGTGTGCGGAACTCCGAGACGTCCCAGGAACAGTGAGGTGGACAGGCCCACCAGCGAGCCGCCGACGATGAGTACGGGCGTACGGTGACCTGCTGCTTCGCCGGCCACGTCGAATCGGTTCATTGTTCGTCTCCCGGCGTCCTGCGACGCGAGTCGGGGATGGGATCCAGATTCAAGCCCTTCGGGGACGGGTCCGCGTGCCGGGGGCACCCGGATGACACGCGGTTCACTCGTCCGCTCTTTCGGGCTCGCGCGCTCTCGGCGCTCCTGTCAACCATCGACACATCACGACTCCGGCGTTTCGGTCGCGCAGGTCGTTCCCCACCCCCCACTGAGAAGAGAAGAGGTGTGCCGGATGGCCCCCTCGGGACGCATCTCGCAGTCTGCCTTCGACGGCTCAAGACTGCGGGTCATCCTCCTGCTCGACCTGTACGAAGGAGCGCAGGAGCAGTTCCTGGACGCGTACGAACTCATGCGCAAGCAGGTCGCCTCCGTTCCCGGTCACATCAGTGACCAGCTCTGCCAGTCCATCGAGAACCCGTCGCAGTGGCTCATCACCAGCGAGTGGGAGAGCGCCCCGCCGTTCCTCGCATGGGTGAACAGCGAGGAGCACGTCCAGACGGTCAAGCCGATGCACAGCTGCGTCCGGGACACCCGTTCCATGCGCTACAGCATCCTCCGGGAGACCGGTCCGGATCGGTCGGCCTCGCGGGCCGCGGCGTCGGCGGACGCGCAGGTGGCCGCCCGCGTGGGCGACGGTGTGGCACGCCACGCCCTCACCTTCACCGTCAAGCCGGGCTCCGAGTCGAAGGTGGCGGAGCTCCTGGCCGGGTACGAGTCACCCCGGGCCCAGGTCGACGAGACCACGCGGCTGCGCCGTACCTCCCTCTTCATGCACGGCAATCGCGTCGTGCGGGCCGTGGAGGTGGAGGGCGACCTCCTGGTGGCGCTCCGGCACGTCGCCCGTCAGCCCGAGGTACGGGCGGTCGAGGAGGCCATCAACCCGTACCTGGAGCAGGACCGGGACCTGACCGACCCCGAGTCGGCACGGGTGTTCTTCACCCGGGCCGCGCTCCCGGCCGTCCAGCACGTGGTGTCCAGCCGGCCGGCACCGGCCGAGCTGCGACGGCACGCGCTGTACTACCCGGCCAAGGAGGGCCGCGGGATGGAGCTGGCCCGGCTGCTCGCCCATCAGGACCGGGCCGCTGCCGACGATCCGGACAGCCCGGTGTACGGCAGCACCGTGTTCCAGCGCGACGACATCGTGGTGCGCCTCGTCGACATCGAGGGCGAACTCGACCTGGACCCCGTCGCCTCGCTCGGGCTCAAGGGCTCCGGCAAGGCCGCGGAGCTGGAACTCCTTCTCGACGGCGCCGCGATCGGCGTCGAGGGCTCCCTGAAGACGGAGCGCAACGTCAACCGGCTTCTGTCGCACGCCGACATGCTGCCCGTCACCGACCGCACGGCGGATTCCTGACAGCCGGTCGCGGCCCCGTAGCAGTCGCCCCTCAGCACGTCACTGCCACATCCGGAGGTACCCACCATGCTCAAGCAGCGCCCGCGCATCGTGACCCTGGACGAGACGGAACCCAACCGCAGGCGCGGAGGTGACCTGCGGGCCATGCTCACGCCGGCCACCGTGGGGTCCACCAGCGGCTTCATGGGACTGGCCATCGTTCAACCGGGCGAACGCATCGGCGAGCACTACCACCCGTACTCCGAGGAGTTCGTGTACGTCGTCTCGGGTGCGCTGGAAGTGGACCTGGACGGTGAGACGTACGCGCTCACGACCGATCAGGGTCTCCTGATCCCGATCGACATGCGACACCGCTTCCGCAACGTGGGCGACGTGGAGGCTCGGATGGTCTTCCACCTGGGCCCGCTCGCCCCCCGGCCGAGCCTCGGACACGTCGACACCGAGGTCACCGACGAGGCCGAGTTCGCCGCCGCGGGCCCGCACCTGACCGTGGGCGACCCGGGACAGGTGTCCGAGCGAAGCGGGGCCATCGAGTGACCCGGCGTGTGGCCGTCACCGGTATCGGTGTGGTCGCTCCGGGCGGCACCGGAGCGAAGGCGTTCTGGGACCTCCTCGCCGCCGGCCGTACCGCGACCCGCGGCATCACCCTGTTCGACCCGGTCGGGCTGCGCTCCCGGATAGCCGCCGAGTGCGACTTCGACCCGGCGGAGCACGGCCTCGACCCGGAGGTGAGCCGGCACGCCGACCGGTACATCCAGTTCGCCGTCGTCGCCGCCGGGGAAGCCGTCCGCGACTCCGGACTCGACACCGACACCGAGGACCCCTGGCGCGTCGCCGTCTCCCTGGGCAGCGCCGTCGGCGGCACCACCCGGCTCGAGCACGACTACGTCCTGGTCAGCGAGGGCGGGCAGCGGTGGGACGTGGACCACCGCGCCGCCGACCCCAAGCTGCACCTGGCGTTCTCGCCGAGCACCCTCGCCTCGGTCGTGGCCGAGCGGTTCGGCGCCCGCGGCCCGGTGCAGACCGTCTCCACCGGCTGCACCTCCGGCCTCGACGCCGTCGGCTACGCCTTCCACACCATCGAGGAGGGCCGGGCGGACGTCTGCATCGCGGGCGCGTCGGACTCCCCGATATCCCCGATCACCATGGCCTGCTTCGATGCCATCAAGGCCACGTCGCCCGACAACGACGACCCGGAGCACGCCTCCAGGCCCTTCGACAACAACCGCAACGGTTTCGTCATGGGCGAGGGCGCGGCCGTGCTCGTTCTGGAGGAGTACGAGCACGCCAGGGCTCGCGGTGCGCACATCTACTGCGAGATCGGCGGCTACGCCACCTTCGGCAACGCGTACCACATGACCGGTCTGACCGGCGAAGGGCTCGAGATGTCCCGGGCGATCGACTCCACGCTCGACCAGGCCCGTCTCGACCCCACGCTGATCGACTACGTCAACGCACACGGCTCGGGCACCCGGCAGAACGACCGGCACGAGACCGCCGCCGTGAAGCTGTCCCTGGGCGCGCACGCCTACGACACGCCCATGAGCTCCATCAAGTCCATGGTGGGGCACTCGCTGGGCGCGATCGGCGCGATCGAGGTGGCCGCGTGCGTCCTCGCGCTGAAGCACCAGGTGGTACCTCCGACGGCGAACTACGAGACCCCCGACCCCGAGTGCGACCTGGACTACGTGCCGCGCACCGCCCGCCCCCGGAAGCTCAGGAACGTGCTCTCCGTGGGCAGCGGATTCGGCGGCTTCCAGTCCGCGGTCCTCCTGACGGGGCCGGGCGGGAGGACACGATGAGCACTGAGCGCCCACGGCGGGCGGTCGTCACCGGCATCGGTGTGATCGCTCCCAACGGATTGAGTGCCGACACGTACTGGAAGTCCGTCCGGGAAGGCCTCGGCGTTCTGGACCGGATCACCCGCGAGGGCTGCCAGGAGCTGCCGCTCAAGGTCGCGGGCGAGGTCCGGGGCTTCGACGCCTCGGATCTGATCGAGGAGCGATTCCTCGTCCAGACCGACCGCTTCAGCCACTACGCGATGGCCGCGGCCCAGCTCGCCCTCGACGACGCCGGCCTCGCTCTCGACGATCCGGAGGAGCCCTTCTCGATCGGCGTGGTCACCGCGGCCGGTTCCGGTGGCGGCGAGTTCGGCCAGCGAGAGCTCCAGAAACTCTGGGGCCAGGGATCCAAGTTCGTCGGCCCGTACCAGTCCATCGCCTGGTTCTACGCCGCGAGCACCGGCCAGATCTCCATCCGGAGCGGGTTCAAGGGGCCGTGCGGCGTGGTCGCGAGCGACGAGGCGGGAGGCCTGGACGGCCTCGCCCACGCGGCCCGGGCCGTACGGCGTGGGACCGGTGCGGTGATCGTCGGAGCGGCGGAGGCGCCCCTCGCCCCTTACTCGATGGTGTGCCAGCTCGGATACCCGGAGCTCAGCACCGTCGAGGACCCGGACCGCGCCTACCGGCCCTTCACCCCAGGAGCCTGCGGCTTCGTCCCGGCAGAGGGCGGCGCGATGCTCGTCGTGGAGGACGAGTCCCGCGCCCGCGGCCGGGGGGCGGCCGTGCGGGCCTTCGTGGCCGGCCACGGCGCCACGTTCACCGGTGCCTCCCGGTGGGAGGAGTCCCGGGAGGGACTCGCCCGCGCCGTCCGCGTCGCCCTCGACGAGGCCGGATGCGCCCCCGAGGAGATCGACGTCGTCTTCGCGGACGCCCTGGGCGTACCGGAGGCGGACCGTGCCGAGGCGCTGGCGATCGCCGACGCCCTCGGGGACCACGCCACCCGCGTACCCGTCACGGCGCCCAAGACGGGCATCGGCCGTGCCTACTGCGGGGCACCCGTCCTGGACACCGCCGCCGCGGTCTTCGCGATGGAGCACGGCGTCGTTCCGCCCACCCCCAACGTGTTCGACATCTGCCACGACCTCGATCTGGTGATGTCCCGCGCTCGCCCCGCCGAGCTGCGCACGGCCCTGGTCCTCAGCCGGGGACTCATGGGATCCAACGCGGCGCTGGTCCTGCGCCGCGGCGACGAATCCGCCCGGTAGGACCGGGCGGGAAGGAGAGCACAGATGATCACCACCACCCTCACCTTCGAGGAACTCGCCGCGCTGATGAAGCAGTCGGCCGGGGTCACCGTCCCCGTCCCGGAGCTGGAGAAGGCGCCGGACACGCCGTTCGCCGGTCTCGGCGTCGACTCGCTCGGCCTGCTCGGGATCGTCGGCGAGCTGGAGAACCGGTACAGCGTGTCGCTGCCCACCGACGCCGAGCGCTGCAAGACGCCGGCCGAGTTCCTCGACCTCGTCAACACCGCCCTCAAGACGGGAGTCTGACGGTGTCCGGTCACACTGACAACAGCATCACCATCGACGCCCCGCTCGACCTCGTCTGGGAGATCACCAACGACATCGAGAACTGGCCCGGCCTCTTCAGTGAATACGCCTCCCTGGAGGTGCTCGACCGCGAGGGCGACTCCACCACCTTCCGCCTGACCATGCACCCGGACGAGTCCGGGAAGGTCTGGAGCTGGGTGTCGGAGCGCACCGTCGACCGCCCCGGGCGGACGGTCCGCGCCCGCCGCGTCGAGACCGGCCCGTTCGACCACATGAACATCCGGTGGGAGTACGAGGAGACGCCGGCCGGCGTGCACATGCGCTGGGTCCAGGACTTCGCGATGAAGCCCGAGGCTCCGGTCGACGACGCCTGGATGACCGACAACATCAACCGCAACTCCCGTACGCAGATGGCCCTCATCCGGGACCGCATCGAGCAGGTCGCCCGCGACCGCCGGAGCGCCTCGGTCCTGCCCGGCTGACCCGCACCGGGCCGCGCGCCCCGCGGCGTCGCGCACCCGCCCACCTGCACACCCGCAGCGGCAGCGCTCCCAGGAAGGACGCTCGATGCACCACGCTCTGATCGTCGCCCGCATGGTGCCCGATTCGGCACCGGCGATCGCCGACGTGTTCGCCGCCTCCGACCGCGGCGAACTCCCGCACCTCGTCGGCGTCACCCGACGTCGGCTGTTCCAGTTCGGTGATGTGTACCTGCACCTCATCGAGTCGGACCAGGACCCGGCGCCGGCCATCGCGAAGCTGGCGGGCCACCCGGAGTTCCGGGACACCAGCGAGCGCCTGTCGGCGTACGTCAGCGCGTACGACCCGCAGACGTGGCGGAGCCCCAAGGACGCCATGGCCCAGTGCTTCTACCGCTGGGAGCGCGACGGGGGTTCCTGACCCCCGAGGCCCGTACGCGCCCGGCAGCGAAACCCGAGGCCGCCCGCCCCGCGAACGAAGCGGAGCGGGCGGCCTCGGGTTTCGGGGTGTCCTCGTTCGCCGCCCTCAGCCGGGAACGGTGCACTCGAAGGCGTGGAGGTACGCGTTGACCGGGCGGATCTCGTCGATGACGAGCCCCGCGTCCGTCAGCCGGTCGACCATGCTCTGCCGGGTGTGCTTCGCGCCGCCGACGTTGAGGAGCAGCAGCAGGTCCATGGCGGTCGTGAACCGCATCGAGGGCGTGTCGTCCACGAGGTTCTCGATCACGACGACCCGTGCACCGGGGCGCGCCGCCCGGCGGACGTTGGCGAGCGCCCTGCGGGTGCTGTCGTCGTCCCATTCCAGGATGTTCTTGATGATGTACACGTCCGCCCGGACGGGGATGGCCTCACGGCAGTCGCCGGGCACGATCCGGACCCGGGAGGCCAGCGGACCGTCCGCCCGCAGGCGCGGATCGGCGTTCTCCACCACCCTCGGCAGATCGAGCAGCGTGCCGTGCAGGTCGGGGTGCTTCTCC
The DNA here is from genome assembly GCF_040653315.1 of Streptomyces sp. NPDC047981. Classification (NCBI taxonomy): domain Bacteria; kingdom Bacillati; phylum Actinomycetota; class Actinomycetes; order Kitasatosporales; family Streptomycetaceae; genus Streptomyces; species Streptomyces sp. NPDC047981. Next base: position 24,948 of record NZ_JBEZNQ010000006.1, read on the forward strand.
AGCAGACTCGCCAGGACGTGCCCCTGACCGCCGCCGATGTCGACGACCGACGACACGCCGTGCAGATCAAGGAGGTCGGCGACGTCCTGGGCCGACTGCCGGCTCGATGTCGTCATGGCCCGGTTGAACACGTACGCGGACTCGGGCGCGTCCTCGTTGAGGTACGCGAAGAACTCCCTCTCGTACACGTCCTCGAAGACGTTGCGGCCGGAGCGCACCGCCTCGTCGAGCTTCGGCCAGACGTCCCACGTCCACGGCTCGGTGCACCACAGGGCGATGTAGCGCAGGCTCTGCGGGTCGTCCTCGCGCAGCAGCCGGGACATCTCCGTGTGGACGAAGGTGCCGTCGGCCCGTTCGGCGAAGACCCCCTGGCAGGACAGGGCGCGCAGCAGCCGGCGCAGGGTCCGCGGCTGGGTCTTGACCGCCGCCGCCAGGTCCTCCACGGTCATGGGCGTGTCGCCCAGGGCGTCGGCCACGCCCAGGCGGGCGGCCGCACGTACGGCGGCGGCGCACGCCGCCCCGAATACGAGTTCCCGCAGCCTCATGGGCGGCGGCGGAGCCGGATCAACAGTCGTCATCTGTCGCCTTGTCTGTGCAGTCGTGCCGTGGGTGAGGGAGTGGATCCGACCGTTCAGCACATGCCCGCGGGCTCCGAGACCTCGCAGGTGTTGCCGCTGAAGGTGTTGCCCTTGCCGGTGTCCCGGTTGGCCAGGTCGGCCGAACCGTTGCGCAGGACCACGTTGTCTCGGATCTCGTTGCGCTCGTTGAGGGCGCCGACGAAGCTCTTGAAGAGCACGATGCCGCCCGAGAGCGGCGAGGTGCCCACGTTGTCCTCGATCCGGTTCCGCGCGACCAGCGTCTCCTCCGCGCCGGTGAGGACGATCCCCGAGCCCTGCAGGAAGGGCAGTCGGGGCGTCTTGGGGCAGTGCTTGTTGTTGGAGTGGATGTGGTTCCCGCGCAGGCTCATCGCCCCGGCGCGCGGTGTGGACTCGTCGCCCACCACGAACACGGCGGCGCAGTTCCCGGTCGCCTCGTTGCGGTCGACGGTCAGGTTGCGCAGGCGCCGCACCGTGATGCCGATCCGGTTGCCGGAGAGACGGTTGTGGCTGATCCGGGTCCCCTCGGCGTCGACGGCCCCGGCCTCCGTGTCGGTGGTGTTGGACACGAAGAGGCCGGCGTCCGCGTTGTCCCGGGCGACGTTGTGGGTCAGCTCGCTGCGGACCGACCTCTCCAGGGCGATGCCCCAGTTGCCGTTCCTCTCGGCCGTCACCCGATGGACCTTCAGGCGGTCGGTCCGCGAGGCCCACAGACCGTTCTTGGCGAATCCCTGGAGCGTCAGCGAGCGCACGGTGACGCCCTTGACGGGGCTGCCGTCCTTGCCGGTCACGCAGATGCCGTGACCGGCCTTGGCGCAGGTGTTGTCGGCGGCGGCCTTGGAGGGTGCGATGACCGTGCGGAAGACGGTCGAGCCTCGCAGGGTCACGTCCGATGTGGTGATGCGGACGCTCTCACGGTAGGTACCGGGAGACAGCACGATGGTGTCCCCCGGCTTCGCGGCGTCCACCGCCGTCTGGATGGATTCGCCGGGCTTCACCCGGTGCACCGTGCGGCTGTGGGCCGTCGGCGTGGTCGCACCGAGCCCAGTGGCGACGAGGGCCACGGTGCAGGCCAGGAGGGAGATCTGTCGTCTGGTCATGTGCCGAAGCTATGAGGGGGCGTTCCGACCTGCCACCGCTGATCGTCCAGGCGGACCTGGGCTTACCTCCTTGCGGTCCACGCGCCGGGCGTGGCGCGCGGGTCCTGGGGGGAATCACCGCTCCGCCGTGAATCATGGTCCCGCCGGGAGCGCCTCTTCCGTGCGGGCGGGCAGGAATGGGGTTCGGATGCGCAAGTGGTGGCCCTTGACGGCGATCTGCCTGGGCACCTTCATGCTGCTCCTCGACGTCACGATCGTGGTCGTGGCGCTGCCCGCCATGGCGGCGGACCTCGGCACCACGCTCTCCGACCTGCAGTGGGTGGTCGACGTCTACGCGCTGGCCCTGGCGTCGCTGCTGCTCGGCGTCGGTTCCCGCGCCGACCGGATCGGCCGCAGGAAGGTGTACCTCGTCGGGCTGCTCGTCTTCACCGCGGCGTCGGTGATGTGCGCGGTCGCCCCGAACGCGGGGGTGCTGATCGGCGCCAGGGCGGTACAGGGCCTGGGCGCCGCCGGGATGTTCGGTACGACGATCGCGCTGCTCGGCATGCACTACAGCGGCCGGGAGCGGGGCGTCGCCTTCGCCGTGTGGGGCGCCACCAACTCGGTCGCCGCGGCGGCCGGGCCGATGGTCGGCGGACTTCTCACCCAGTACCTGGACTGGCGATGGATCTTCTTCGTCAACGTGCCGGTCTGCCTGGCCGCCGTCGTGATGACGCTGCGCTCGGTGCGCGAGGCAAGGGGCGAGGGCCGGCAGCCGGCGGACGTCCTCGGCGTGGTCACGTTCACGGTGGCGAGCGGGGCCCTCACGTTCGGGCTGATCCGAGCCCACACCGACGGCTGGACGACACCCTTCACCCTCGGCCTGTTCGCGGCGGCGGCCGCCGCCCTCACCCTCTTCGTCGTGGTCGAGACGAGGCACGAGCACCCCGTCCTCGACCTGTCGCTGTTCCGCCGGCCCTCGTTCACCGGCATCATGATCGGCGCCCTGTGCCTGCAGGGCGCCGCGTTCGCCTACCTGCTGTACGAGTCGCTGTGGATGCAGTCCGTCCTGGGGTACGGACCCGTCCGGGCAGGTCTGTACATCCTGCCCATGTGCGCCTCCGCGTTCGTCGCCTCGGCCCTCGCGGGCCGCTTCGGCCCCTGGCCGCCCCGGGCGGTCATCGCGGGAGGCCTCGCGCTCGTCGCCCTGGGCTCCGGCATGCAGGCCGGCCTCGACGCGGGGTCCTCGGGCGGCAGCCTGGCGGCGGGGCTCCTCGTCGCCGGACTGGGGGTCGGGCTCGTGACGCCGAGTCTGGCGGCGGCGGCCCTGGCCACGGTCCCGCCCGAGCGCGCGGGCATGGTGGGCGGTGCGGTCAACACCGTCCGCCAGTTGGGGTTCGCGCTGGGGATCGCCGTGTTCGGGGTGATCTTCCAGTCGCGGATCGAGGGGGTGCTGACGGCCGACGGCGGTGTCCCCGACCCGCACGGGACGGCCGCCGCGCTGAGTGGCGGACAGGCCCGGTCGGTCATCGCCGGATGGCCGGAAGGCGAGCGCGCCGAGATGGCGCGCCTGGTGCGTGAGGCGTTCGCGTCCGGCCTGAACGCGGTCCTTGTCGTGGCGGCGGCGCTGGGGGCGGTCGCCGCACTGCTCGTGGTGGCGACGGTGCGCGTCCCGGCGGGCGGCGCCGAGCCGCGGAAGCCGGGCGCGGGCGCGAGCCCGCACGGACGGGAGACGCGGGCGGACGCCGCCCGGTAGCGGCGGCGGCCACGCGGGGCGGTGTGCGGGCCCCGTCAGGGGGTCGTGGTGGACACCACGTACACGGTGGGGGACGCGGGGTCCGTGAGGTCCACGGTGATGTCCTGGCTGGGCCGGGGCTTGGTGCCGGTGACCGTGGTGGAGGACCAGACGCGGTCGGCCGGGAAGGTCCAGCCGACGATGTCCGCGTCGCGCGGGCTCACGGTGACCGTGCCGGAGGTCAGCGCGGAGCGGCTGGAGCCGACCCCGTTCAGGAAGGCGTCCAGACGGCCCGCGGTCGTCGTGAACTGGACGTACAGCCGGCTGGTCTTCCAGTTGCTGGTCTCGAAGTAGGCGACGTTCTTGCTGCCCGGTGGGATCGGCACCTCGAAGACCCGGCGCTTCATCAGCGAGGGCCAGTTGTCGCTCAGACCGGTCGCCGAGGACTCGCGCTCCTTGTCGCGGCCGCTGTCGCGGCTCTGCCCCGCGGAGATCATCAGGTACCCGGCGGGGATGCCGACGAGCAGCACGATGATGATCGCCGTCAGCCAGCGACGGCGGATCATGTGCCGCCGGTCCTCCGGCATCTTCGGGGCCTGTTCGGGAGAGGTGGTCGGGGAGGGGACGGTCATGAAGGCGGGTCCTGGGTGGTGCGGTCCTGAGAGGAGCGGGAGGAGGTGCGCGGATCGGTGGCGGCCCGGAGGACCTGGGCGTACCGCTCGTAGCGTTCGTAGCGCTCGACGCGGCGGCGGTTGGCGCGGCGGAAGCGGCGGGCGACGAGCCGGGCGAGGTCGGCGGCGCCGACCATACCGGCCTCGGGGCCGAGCTGGGCCTTGGCGATCCGGGCCTCGGGGCGGTAGCCGCGGCCGGTGAGGTGGCGCCGGAAGGCGTCCCTGGCCGGGCCGATCAGCAGGTCGTCGGCGGCGCTGACGCCGCCGCCGATGACGAAACAGGAGGGGTCGAGGGCGGCGGCCAGGTTGGCGATGCCGACGCCCAGCCACTGGCCGATGTCCTGGAGGAGCTCGACGCACATCGCGTCGCCCTCGCGCGCCAGCTCGGTGATGAGCGGTCCCGTGATGTCGGGGACGTTGCCCTTGACCCGTTCGATGATGTTGTACGCGACCGGGGAGTCGGCGGCCGCCAGCTCCTTGGCCTCGCGGACCAGGGCGTTGCCGGAGCTGTACTGCTCCCAGCAGCCGCGGTTGCCGCAGGGGCAGCGGTGGCCGCCGGGGACGACCTGCATGTGGCCGAACTCGCCGGCCACCCCGTACTTGCCGCGCTTGACCCGGCCGTCCTCCAGGATCGCGCCGCCGATGCCGGTGCCGAGCGTGATCATGACGAGGTGGTCCTCGCCGCGCCCGGCGCCGAAGCGCCACTCGGCCCAGGCGGCCGTGTTGGCGTCGTTGTCGACCATGACGGGGACGGCGAGCCGGGACTGGAGGGAGTCGCGCAGCGGCTCGTTGCGCCAGGCGAGGTGCGGGGCGAACAGGACGGTGGCCCGATCGGCGTCGACCCAGCCGGCCGCGCCGATGCCGACGGCGTGCACGTCGTGCCGGTCGGAGAGGTCCAGGACCAGCTCGACGATGGTGTCCTCGACGACCTTGGGGCTCTTGGACTTGTCCGGCGTCTCGGTGCGGACCTTCTCCAGGATCGTGCCGTCCGCGTCGACGACCCCGGCCATGACCTTCGTACCGCCGATGTCGATGCCGACGGTGGGCACCCGGGGCGCGGTCAGGTGCGAGCGCCGTTCCCGGGTGCCGACGGTCCGCAGCACCGTCGCCCGGGCGGCGCCGCGGTGGGAGAGGTCGCGGTAGGTACTCATCGGCTCGATTCTGCCAGGTGCCGTGTCGGAGGGCCGTTACGAGGACGTGGGGCGTTCCAGCTCGTGCCGCAGGTCGTCCAGCTCGCTGCCGCCCGCCATCTGCCGGGTCAACTCGTCCAGGGTGACGGAGTTCTTGGTGTGGCTGCCCGCCATGACGCCCCGCTTGAGCAGGACGAAACGGTCGCCGACGAGGTAGGCGTGGTGCGGGTTGTGGGTGATGAGGACCACGCCGAGGCCCTGGTCACGTGCGGCGGCCACGTACTTCAGGACCACGCCGGACTGTTTGACGCCGAGGGCGGCCGTCGGCTCGTCCAGGACCAGGACCTTCGCGCCGAAGTGGACCGCCCGGGCGATGGCCACGCACTGGCGCTCGCCGCCGGAGAGGGTGCCGATGGGCTGGTCGACGTCGCGCAGGTCGATGCCCATCCGGAGCAGCTCGGTCCGGGTCGTCTCGCGCATCAGCTCGACGTCGAGGCGCTTGAAGGGGCCCTTGCCCTTCGTGGGCTCGGAGCCGAGGAAGAAGTTCCGCCAGACCGGCATGAGGGGGACGACGGCCAGGTCCTGGTAGACGGTGGCGATGCCGCGGTCCAGGGCCTCGCGCGGGCTGGCCAGGGAGACCTCCTCGCCCTCGATGCGGAACGTGCCGGCGTCGTGCCGGTGCAGACCGGCGACGATCTTGATGAGGGTGGACTTGCCGGCGCCGTTGTCGCCGAGGACGCAGGTGATCTCGCCCGCGTGGACCTCCAGGGAGACCCCTTCGAGGGCGCGGATGTTGCCGTAGAACTTGCTGACGTCGTCGAGCTCGACGAGAGCAGTGGCCTCCGTGGTCATTTGGTTGCCTCCACGCGCCTGCGGATCCAGGCGTTCAGCAGCGTCGCCAGCAGGAGCATGGCGCCCAGGAAGAACTTGAACCAGTCCGGGTTCCACTCGGCGTACACGATGCCCTTGCTGGTCATGCCGAAGATGAACGCGCCGACCGCGGAGCCGATCGCGGAGCCGTAGCCGCCGGTGATCAGGCAGCCGCCGATGACGGCCGCGATGATGAAGATCAGCTCGTTGCCGACGCCCTCGCCGGACTGGACGACGTCGAAGGAGAAGAGCAGGTGCTGGCCGGAGATCCAGGCGCAGAAGGCCACGCCCAGGTAGAGGCCGATCTTGGTCCGGCGGACCGGGACGCCGACCGCGCGGGCAGCGTCGGCGCCGCCGCCGACGGCGAAGATCCAGTTGCCGAAGCGGGTGCGCAGCAGGATCCAGGTGGCGACCGCGACCAGGCCGATCCACCACAGGATGGTGACCTTGAGCTCGACGTCGCCGATGGTCAGCTGGGAGGCGAAGAGCTTCTTCGCCGAGGGGAAGCCCTCCATGTCGGCGATCGACTTCGTGGAGACCGTGCCGGAGATGAGCTTGGTGAAGCCGAGGTTCAGACCGGTCAGCATCAGGAAGGTGCCGAGGGTGATGATGAAGCTCGGGAGCTTGGTGCGGGTCAGCATGACGCCGTTGAAGACGCCGATGGCGAGGGTGACGAGCAGCGAGACCCCGACGCCGACCCAGACGTTGGCGGTCAGCTGGTAGCTGACCATCGAGGAGATCAGCGCCGAGCTGGTGACGAGGACGCCCGCCGAGAGGTCGAACTCGCCGCCGATCATCAGCAGCGCGACGGGCACCGCCATGATGCCGAGGGTGGAGGCCGCGTAGAGGACCGTGCCCAGGCTGGAGGGGGTCAGGAAGCTGTCGGCGACGAGCGAGAAGAAGACGAAGAGGGCGATCGCGCCGACGATCGAGCCGAGTTCGGGCCGCGCCAGCAGCTTCTTCAGCGGGGAGGTGCGCAGCAGCCGCTCGTCGACGTGGTCGATGCCGTCGCCCGTCGGGGCGAGACCGCTCATCGGGTGCCCCGCTCCGTGTAGCCCTTGAGCGCGGCGGCGTCTTCCTTGGTGATGATCTGCGGTCCGGTGAGGACGGGCTTGCCGCCGCCGAGGACGTCGGCGTTGTACTTGTACAGCCAGAGCAGGTCGACGGCCTCGTAGCCCTGGAGGTAGGGCTGCTGGTCCACGGCGAAGCCGAGGGCGCCGGAGGAGAGCCCGGTGGCGACCTTGGCGTTGAGGTCGAAGGTGTCGATCTCGGCGCCGGAGCCGGCGGTCTTCTTCGCCTGGACGGCGGCGTCCGCGAAGGGCGCGCCGAGGGTGACGACGGCGTCGATGGCCGGGTCGGCCTGGAGCTTGGCCTCGATGGAGGCCTGGACGTCGGGCATGTTGGTGCCGTCGACGTACAGGTTCGTCATCTCGCCGTCGAAGGTCTTCTTCGCTCCGGCGCAGCGCTGCTCGTGCCCGACGTTGCCCTGCTCGTGCAGGACGCACAGGGCCTTCTTCTTCCCTCGGTCGTCCAGCTCGTCGCCGACGGCCTCGCCCGCGACGGTCTCGTCCTGGCCGATGTGGGTGAGCGCGCCGTAGGCCTGGGACTGCTCGGAGCCGGAGTTGACGGTGATCACCGGGATGCCGGCCTTGACCGCCTTCTCGACGGCCGTCTTCATCGCGTCGGGCTTGGCGAGCGTGACGATCAGGCCGTCGACGCCCTTCGCGACGTACGAGTCGATGAGCTGGGCCTGCTGCTGCGCCTCGTCGCTGTGGGCGTAGAGGAAGTTGATGTTGTCCTTGACGGCGGCCTGCTCGGCGCCGTTCTGGACGATGTCCCAGAAGGTGTCGCCGTCGCCGGAGTGGGTCACCATGGCGAAGGTCCACCGGGGGGTGTTCACGGCCGCCTTCCCCTGGGCCGCGGCCGCCTTGCGGGCGTCCTCCGCGCGCTTCCCGCCGGTGCTGCTGCACCCCGCGAGTGCGGCGGTGAGCGCCACCGCGAGCACGGCGCCGACTGCGGCGCGTACCCCTCCTGTCCGAAGCCTGGTCACGAGGCCGTGCCCTCCTTTGTGTCCTTCTGCGTGCATTGCAGTATCGGTCATGGGGGTCGCGCGGACTTCAGTGGGTCATGAGTGGGTCATGTGCGGGTCGTGCGAGGGGTGGATCAGGGGCGGACCAGGAGCTGGAAGTCGAAGGCGTACCGCGACGCCCGGTAGAGGTGGGAGCCGAACTCGACGGCGCGCCCCGTGTCGTCGAAGGTGGTGCGTTCCATGGTGAGCAGAGGTGCTCCCTCCTCCTCGGCGAGCAGTGCGGCCTCGGCGGCCGTGGCGGCGCGGGCGCCGACGGTCTGGCGGGCGCTGTGCAGCGTGATACCGGCGCCGCGCATCAGCCGGTAAAGGCCGGTCGCCTCCAGCCGTCCCGCGTCCAGGTCGAGCAACCCGGCCGGGAGGTGGTTGCGCAGGTACGCCATGGGCTCGTCGTGTGCCGTGCGCAGCCGCTCCACGTACCGGACGTCGCTGCCCTCCGGTACGCCGAGGGCCGCGGCGACCTCGGCGGCGGCGGGTTCGACGCGGTCGACGAGGACCCGGGTGGCGGGGCGCTGCCCGGCCGCCTCCAGATCGTCGTAGAGGCTGCTCAGCTCCAGCGGACGCCGGACCTGGCTGTGCACGACCTGGGTGCCGACGCCGCGCCTGCGGACCAGGAGCCCCTTGTCGACCAGGGACTGGATGGCCTGCCGCACGGTGGGCCGGGAGAGGCCCAGCCGGTTGGCGAGGTCGATCTCGTTGCCGAGCAGGCTCCCGGGGGCGAGCGATCCGTTCTCGATGGCCGCCTCCAGCTGCCGGGCGAGCTGGTAGTAGAGCGGGACCGGGCTGGTGCGGTCCACGGCGAGGTGGGGCGGCTCGGCGGACGGGGGCTGCTTGGACACGGACGGGAGCGTAGCCCGAGGAGATGATGACAGGAAGTGGTGAAGTCCGATTGTCCTGACAAATCCTTGACAGGGTCCCGGTCCGGGACCACCTTGGGGGCCATGCGTATCGGACTGATCGGAACGGGTCGTATCGGGGCCTTCCACGCGGGCGTGCTCGCCCGGCACCCGGAGGTCGAGTCGCTGGTGGTGGCCGACGCGGACGCCGAGCGGGCGGCGCGGGTCGGCGGGGCGGTCGGGGCGGAGCCGGCACCGGACGTGGACGCGCTCCTGGAGCACCACGCGCTCGACGCCGTGGTCATCGCCTCCGCCACGGCGGCCCACGCCGAGCTGATCGGCCGCGCGGCGGGCGCCGGGCTGCCGGCCTTCTGCGAGAAGCCGATCGCCCTGGACGTGCCGGGCACGCTGGGCGCGCTGCGGGCGGTCGAGGCGGCGGGGACGGAGCTCCAGCTCGGGTTCATGCGCCGCTTCGACGCCGGGTACGCGGCCGCGCGGGAGGCGGTGCGGTCCGGGCGGCTCGGCCGGCTGCACACCGTACGGGCGGCCACCTCCGACCCGGCCCCGCCGCCCGCCGCGTATCTGCCGCTCTCCGGCGGGCTCTTCCGGGACTGCCTGGTGCACGACTTCGACATACTGCGCTGGGTGACCGGGCGGGAGGTCGTCCAGGTGTACGCGACCGGCTCGGACGCGGGCCCGGCGATGTTCCGCGAGGCCGGTGACGTGGACACGGCGGCGGCGGTGCTCACCCTGGACGACGGCACGCTGGCGACCGCGACGGCGACCCGGTGCAACGGCGCCGGGTACGACGTCCGGATGGAGCTGGCGGGCGAGCGGGACCAGATCGCGGTCGGCCTGGACGACCGGACCCCGCTCACCTCGCTGGAGCCGGCCGGCCCCGCGGCACCGGTCAAGCCGTGGACGGGGTTCCTGGAGCGGTTCGCCCCCGCGTACGAGGCCGAGCTGGACGCGTTCGTCCGGCTGGTGCGGGGCGAGGCGCCGAACCCCTGCGACGGCCGGGAGGCCCTGGAGGCGCTCCGGATCGCCGAAGCGTGCGAGCGCTCGCGGCGCGCGGGCCGCCCGGTCCGCCTGGACGAGATCCCGTCGTAGGCGGCCCGGGCGGGGCGATCCGGGCGCGGTGATCCGGGGGGGGCGATCCGGGGGGGGGCGATCCGGGGGGGGCGATCCGGGCGGGGCGATCCGCTCAGCCCGACGCCGCGAGGACCGTGCCCTGGGCGACCGCGCACAGGGTCTCGGCGCCCTCGCCGTCCACGGTCAGCAGGTCGCACCGGACGACCGCCTGGCGCCGGCCCGCGTGCACGACCGAGGCGCGGGCGCGCAGGGTCACGCCGACGGCCGGGCGGACGTACTGGATGGAGAACCCGGCCGTGAGGACCGCCGGGCCGAGGGCCGCGCCGGCCGCGAAGGTCAGCGCGTTGTCGGCGGCGTACGACAGCACCCCGCCGTGGACGAAGCCGTTCTGCTGCTGAAGTTCCTCGCGGAGGTCCACCTCCAGCGTCGCCCCGGAGTCGCCGAAGGCGGTGAGCCGGGCGCCGACGAGCCGGCTGAAGGGCTGGGCGTCGAGGACCTTCCGCGCGAGGTCGAGCCCGAAGTCCTGGGCGGGTGCGGTGTCGGTCATCGGGTCACCACCTGACGGGCAGGCGGCGCACACCGCGGATGAGCAGGCCGGGCATCCACTCCCAGGGAGCGGCTTCGGGGTCGAGTTCCAGCCGCGGGAACCGCTCCAGGAGTGTCCGGATCGCGATGGCGCCCTCCAGTCGGGCGAGCGGCGCGCCGAGACAGTAGTGCATACCGTGCCCGAAGGCGAGGTGCCCGCGCGGTTCGCGGCGGATGTCGAAGCGGTCCGGTTCGGGGAAGCGCGCCGGGTCCCGGTCGGCGCCCGCGAGGGAGACGAAGACCGGCGCGTGGGCGGGGATGTCCGTACCGCCGACGCTGGTCGCTTCCCTGGCGATCCGGAAGGTGCTCGTCTCCACCGGGCCGTCGTAGCGCATCCCTTCCTCGACGGCCCCTTCGATGAGCCCGAAGTCGGCGCGCAGGGCGGCGAGTTGGTCCGGGTGGGCGAAGAGGGCGCGCAGGGTGTTGGAGATCAGGTTGACGGTCGTCTCGTGCCCGGCGATGAGCAACAGATAGGCCATCCCGCGCAGTTCGGGCAGGGAGAGCCGGTCGCCGTCCTCGTCGCGGGTGGCGATGAGCGCGGACAGCAGGTCGTCCGCGGGCCCGGCCGCCCGCTTGTCCTCGATCAGGTCGTCGAGATACGCGCCGAAGCCCTCGACGATCTCCCGTTCGGGCGTGCCGCCGGTCGGCGCGACCAGCTCGTTCGACCAGCGGCGGAAGGAGTCGCGGTCGGCCGCCGGGACGCCGAGGAGTTCGCAGATGACGGTGATGGGCAGGGGGAAGGCGAAGGCGTCCACGAGGTCGGCCCGGCCGGCCGGCCGGGCGGCCATGGCGTCGACGAGTTCGTCGGCGAGTTCCTGCACACGCGGGCGCAGGGCCTCCACCCGCCGGGCGGTGAACTCCCGCGCGACGAGCTTGCGCAGCCGGGTGTGGTCCGGCGCGTCGACGGCGAGCAGGTTCGGGCCGATGACCTCCTCGTCGACCGGGACGAAGCCGATGACGGACGGCGACTTCACGAGCCGGGGGTCGGTGAGGGCGGCCCGGCCCTCCTCGTGACCGACGACGAGCCAGAACTCCCAGCCGTCGGGCATGCGGACGTGGTGGACGGGACCGCTCTCGCGGAGCTTGGCGTAGTAGGGATACGGGTTCGCGGTGAAGTCCGCGCCGTACTCCCCCAGATCGATGACGGACATCTCCCCACCCTAGGGCGCCGCTTTCAGCCGTCCTCGTCCAGGAGGCCCGCGTCGTGGACCAGGAGGGCGATCTGGACACGGTTGTTGAGGTCGAGTTTGGCCAGAATCCGGGAGACGTGGGTCTTGACGGTCGGCACGCTCAGATACAGGGCGGCGGCGATCTCGGCGTTGGACTGGCCTCGGCCGATGGCGACGGCCACCTCGCGTTCCCGTTCGGCGAGTTCGGCGAGGCGGTCGGTGGCGGTGGTGCGCCGGGGCGGCTCCTGCCGGCCGACGACATGCGTCATCAGCTGGCGGGTGACGGCCGGGGAGAGGACGGGCTCGCCGGAGGCGACCCGGCGCACGGCGGCGACGATCTCGGCCGGCGGGGTGTCCTTGAGGACGAAGCCGGCGGCCCCGGCCCGCAGGGCGCGCAGGACGTGTTCGTCGGCGTGGAAGGTGGTGAGGACGAGGACCTGGGGCGCGTCGGGGCGGGCGCGCAGCCGTTCGGTGGCGGTGAGGCCGTCGACGTAGGGCATCCGGATGTCCATGAGGACGACGTCGGGGGCGAGCCGGGCGACGAGGTCGGGGACGTCCCGGCCGTCGGTGCCCTCCCCCACGATCTCGATGTCGTCGGCGCCGCCGAGCATCAGGGTGAGTCCCGCGCGGACCAGGGGGTCGTCGTCGACGATGAGCAGCCGGATGGTCATGAGGGCCACGGTAGCCAGGCGTGGAGGGCGAAGCCGCCGTCGGGGGCCGGGCCGTGGTCGAGGCGCCCGCCGGCGAGGGTCGCGCGCTCGGTGAGACCGATGAGGCCCTGGCCCGATCCGGGGACGTGCGGGACGGGACCGGTGGGGGCGGGGTTGCGCACGTCGACGGTCAGGCCCTCCCCCGGGCGGCCGCGCACGGTGACGGTGACGTCGGTGCCGGGGGCGTGCTTGCGGGCGTTGGTGAGGCCCTCCTGCGCGATCCGGTAGACGGTGCGGCCGGTGGCGGCGGGGACGGCGGCCGGGTCGTCGACGGTGGTGTCCAGGACGACCTTCGCCCCGGCGGCACGGGATTCGGCGACGAGTTCGTCCAGGGTGGCCAGGGTGGGCTGGGGGCGGTCGCCCTCGCCGCCCTCGCCGGGCGCCCGCAGCACCCCGATGATCTCGCGGAGGTCCTGGAGCGCTTCGTGGGCGCTGTCGCGGATGACGCCGGCGGCCCGGGCGACCTGCTCGGGCGGGGCGTCCGGGCGGAACTCCAGGGCTCCGGCGTGGACGCTGAGCAGGGTGAGGCGATGGGCGAGCACGTCGTGCATCTCGCGGGCGATGGCCTCGCGGGCGAGCCGCTGGGCCTGCTGGGCGCGCAGCTCGGCCTCGGCCTCGGCGCGCCTGGCCCGTTCCCGCAGCGCCTCGACGAGCTGGCGCCGGGAGCGTACGAGCATGCCCCAGGCGGTCATGAGCAGGATCAGGATCAGACCGATGGCGATCCCGAGCGGCGCTCCGGTGGAGGGATCGGGCCGTACGAAGACCGAGGCGACGGAGGTGAGTGCGGCGAGCGCGCCGATCCAGGCGATCTCGCGGAACGGCCGCCGGACGGCGACGCTGAACAGGCTCACCAGGAAGGCGCCCCCGGCGACGGGTGCGACGACGCTGACGAGGGAGAGCACGACGGCGAGGCCGACGGGCCAACGGCGGCGGAGCCACAGGGCGCAGCAGGCGACGGCGCCGACGATCTGGTCCGCGAAGGCCACGGCCTCGCTGTTGTACTGGTCGCTCGCCTCGGCGGCGAGGAGGCCGACGAAGACGGCGCACAGGAAGAGCGCGGTGTCGACGACCCAGTCCCGTACGGTCCGCCGCGGCCTGCGGCCGGGCGCACCGGCGGCCGTGGGGTCGGCCATGGCCGAGGGCAGCAGCCAGGCGTAGGGGTCCGTACGTGTCATACCCCCCAACGTACGCACGACGAGGGCGTGCGGCCGGGTGCGGAGGGCCGGACGCGACCAAAGTCGCGCAGCACGAGACTTCGGTAGCACCGGCTCGGTCCTCCGGACGGACGCGGGCCGTACGGGCGGCGAACCATGATCGCCGCATGAAGAAGATTCTCGAGTTCGTGGGTGGCGTGATCCTCGTCGGAGGCATCGCGGGGGTGCTGCGCGAGCTGACCGGCTGGTTCCCCTTCATGGGCTTCACCCGGTTCCTCACGGAGAACGTCTGGTTCCTCGAGGACCGCGAGATCCTCGCCAACAGCGCCATCGCGGTCGTCGGCTTCGCGATCGTCATGATCGCCGACACCAGGCGCCGGACGTGAGGCGGAGCCGCGGCGGACCGGTTGCCCCGGACGGGTCCCGGGCCGTGCGCGGCTGAGCCAGGTGTAGTGGAGTGGGTGGATCCGGGCGGCAGGGACGGACGTCGCACCGGGCCGCGACACCGACAGGGGGCGACCGACGTGAGCGGACAGAACGCCCCGGGTGCGGCCGGGCCGGCGGCCCGGCGGGACGAGGTCGTCGGCGAGTCCCGCTGGCCGATGGCCACCGCCGTCGTCCTCGCCATGGTGCTGACCCTGCTGCTCCCCGACGACCTGCGGCTGGCGCCCAAGTGGGTGCTCCCCAGCGTCGAGGGCCTGCTCCTGCTGGCGCTGATCGCGGGTGACCCCGGCCGGATCGACCGCCGCTCCGCCGCCCTGCGCGCCGTGGCGATCGCCCTGGTCGGCGCGCTGGCGGTCGGCGCCGTCTGGTCGACCGTCCAGCTGGTCGACGACATCGTCCACGGCGGGAAGGAGACCGCCTCCGCCGCGGGTCTGCTGCAGACCGGCGGCACCGTCTGGGCCGGTACCGTCCTCGCCTTCTCCCTGCTGTACTTCGAGCTCGACGGCGGTGGCGCGGCGGCCCGCGCCCACCGGATGCCGGCCGCGCCCGCCCTCGCCTTCCCGCAGCAGCTCAGCCCCGAACTCAGCACCCCCGACTGGCGCCCGCGGTACGTCGACTACCTCTATCTCGGACTCACCAACGCCACGGCGTTCAGCCCGACCGACGTCATGCCGCTGGCGCCCTGGGCCAAGATCGCGATGGCGGTCCAGTCGCTCGTCTCCCTGCTGATCCTCGGCCTCGTGATCGCCCGCGCCGTCAACGTACTCGCCTAGACAGCCCTGACACCCGCCCGAAAGGCGCGGTTCGTCCCCCTGGGGATAGAGTCGGCGGGTGGCCAGTGGCACCGAGCACGCCGAGGGAGCGGGACCGTTCACGACCCGGCTCACCTGGCGGCTCGTGGACGGGGGCACCGCGGTCTGGGAGTCGCGTCTGGCGCGCAAGCGGGCGCGGTTGACCGTGCACGCCGCCGGGGAGCCGGAGCCCCGCTCCCGGACGGCGGACAGCGTGGCGGTCGGCCGGGCGCGCCGGCTCAACGCCGTGGCCGCGGGAGCGTTCACGGTCGGCGGGGCGCTCTTCGCACTCGGGGCGGGCCTGGCCCAGTTCGGTGCGGTGACGGGGGCCTGGATCTACTTCGTCGGCGGCCTGTTCTTCAACACCGGCGGGTACGCCTCGCTCCTCCAGGCCGTCAACACCCCCGTGCGGGAGGGTGCGGTCGGGGGACTCACCACCCGGCCCTGGTCGTGGTGGCGCTACGAGCCCGCGCGGATCGACTGGCTCAGCGCGTTCCTGTTGTTCGCCGGCACGATCGTCTTCGGCATCAATCTGGTGGGCTCCCTGCTGCACGGGCTCTCGGTGCAGCAGGAGAACCGGCTGATCTGGACCCCCGACATGATCGGCTGCGTCCTCTTCCTGGTCTCGGGGCACCTCGCCCTGGTCGAGGTCTGCCACGGCCGGCCCCGCGTGCGCGCGCACGAACTCGCCTGGTGGATCGTCGCGGTCAACCAGCTCGGCTCGGTCCTCTTCATGGTGTCGGCCCTCGCCGCCTTCACCCGGCCCGCGACCGGCGGCCTGGTGAACGTCGACATCGCCAACTGGGGCACCCTGGCCGGCGCGGTGTGCTTCGCCGTCGGCGGGGTGCTCCAGTTCTGGGAACGCCCCTGAACCCGCCGGACAGGCCCTAGGAGGAGCGTCGCTCCCGCGCGTCGCTCGCCTCGTTGAGGCGGGTGACCTCGGCGAGGTGCTCGGCCATCCGGTGGGAGACGGAGCCGCTGGTCCAGAGGATCCCGCCGATCACGGCGAAGGGGATCGAGCCGGCGAGGACGGCCGTCATCTCGGGCCAGTCGCGTTCGGCGACGCACGAGCTGCGCTGGCTGTGCAGGTACTCGGAACTCCAGCGGGACTCGCACTCGTCCTCGTCGCGGCCGTCCGCGGTGGTGTACGGGAAGAAGATCCCGGCCGCGAAGCAGATCCACAGCAGACCGGCGACGGCGAGCAGCCCGAGCCCCCAGCCCTGGGTCCTCCGGGCGCGGGCACGGAAGTCTATGTCGTACGGCAGTGAACGCATGGGGCAAGAACCTACCGGGCGCCCTCGTCGGCGGCCCGGCGGCCCCAACTCGTGCCCGCGAGCACGAGAACGGCTCCCACGACCCCCAGGGCGCCGGGGCGGTCGCCGGCGATCGCGATGCCCGCGGCGGCGGCCCACAGCGGTTCGGTGCCGAGCAGCAGGCTGACCCGGGACGGCGAGGTGCGGCGGACCGCCCACATTTGCACGAAGAAGGCGAAGAGCGTACAGAAGACGGAGAGGAAGAGCAGTCCGGCCCATTCGCGCGGGCCGAAGTCGAGCGCCACCGACCAGGGCGAGGCGCCCGTGCCGGGGACGGCGGCGAGCAGCGCGAAGACGGCGACGGCCGAGCCGAGCTGGACGGTGGTGAGGGAGAGCGAGTCGGCGTCCTGGACGGCCTTGAGCCGGGCCATCGCCATGACGTGCACGGTACGGGCGAGGGCGGCGAGCAGCATCAGGAGGTCGCCGAGCGACGGGGTGGTGAAGCCGGCGCCCTGGGTCAGCAGCAGCACGCCGGCCACCGAGAGCCCGGCGGCGCCGAGGAAGGCGCGGGAGGGCCGGATCCGGGTGACGGCGGCCTCGGCGAGCGGGGTGAGGATCATGGTGAGGCTGATGATCAGGCCCGCGTTGGTGGCGGAGGTGTGGACGACGCCGTAGGTCTCCAGGAGGAAGATCCCGCTGAGGATCAGTCCGAGGAGGCCCGCGCCGCGCCACTGGGCCGCGCGCAGCGCCCGCAGCCCGCGCCACCCGGCGACGGCGAGCGCGGGCAGGACGACGGCGAAGCGCAGCACCAGGACGGCGACGACGGTGTGCGTGGTGGTGATGCCCTTGGCGGCGAGGTAGCTGGCGCCCCAGACGACGGCGACGAGGAGCACCGGAAGGTCGGTGAGCCAGGCGCGGCGCGGGGCGCGGTACGGCAGGGATGCGGCGATCGTGGACATCGGGGCGGCCTGCTCCAACACGTCGGACGGGGTGGAGACTTCAGCGGCTCGCACACGGGACGATCACCGTACCGGGAGAGTCCGGTGGTGGCTACACCTTTCCTCGGGGCTCGGCTACTCGAAGGTTCCGTACTCGGGGCGGCCGGCCGGCTCGTAGGTGTTGATGGAGATGCCTTTGCTCGTGGTCCTGGAGGCGATGTTGCGGAACGCGGTGGGCTTGGCGCCCTCGGCGAAGAGCCGGAAGCCGGTGCCGAGGACGATGGGGAAGACGAGCAGGTGGAGCGTGTCGATGAGGTCGGCCGCCAGCAGGGTCCGCGCGAGCCCTCCGCTGCCGTGCATCTGGATCTCGCCGTCGACGCGGTCCTTCAGCGCCGCGACCTCCTGGACGGCGTCGCCGGAGAGGATCGTCGTCGGATCCCAGTCGGCCGACTTCAGCGTGCGGGAGACGACGTACTTGGGGAGGGCGTTGAGCTGGGAGGCGATGGGGTTGGCGGGGTCGGTCTGCTTGGGCCAGTAGGAGGCGAAGATCTCGTAGGTGTGACGGCCGAGCAGGAAGGCGGCGGGGCGGCCGAAGACCTCGTCGACGAATGCGCCGAAGTCGTCGTCGTCGAACGGGAAGGCCCAGCCGCCGTGCTCGAAGCCGCCCCTGCGGTCCTCGTCGGGGCCGCCGGGCGCCTGGTAGATGCCGTCGAGCGTCACGAACTGGGTGAGGGAGAGCTTGCCCATGGTGGTGCCCCTTCGCTGCGGGTGCCGCTGTGCGGACCGGGTGCGTGCCCCCGGTCCATCGTGTCTCACAAGCTCTGACCGCACCGCTCGGCGAATTCATCGGTGTACGGGACGCCTGATCGTCGATGTCCGATTGCCGCCAGCACCCTCTCGCCGCGCCGCCTTTGATTGAACCCGCAACGAATGACAGGTGCTTCTTACGGAGGTTTCGAGATGTCCACGAGGAACGGGCTCGACGGCAAGGCGGTCCTGGTGACGGGCGGCAGCCGGGGAATCGGCGCGGCCACGGCGCTGCGGCTCGCCCAGGAGGGCGCGGACGTGGCGTTCACCTACGTCTCGGGCGAGGAACGGGCGAAGGAGGTGGCCGCGGGCATCGAGGCGGCGGGGCGCACGGCGCTCCCCCTGCGGGCCGACGCGGCGGACGCGGGCGACGCGGCGGGCGCGGTGGAGTGGGCGGCGGACGCGTTCGGCAGGCTCGACGTGCTGGTCAACAACGCCGGGGTCGGGGTGATCGCCCCGCTGGACACGCTGGCCCTCGCGGACGTGGACCGGGTCCTCGCGGTGAACGTACGGGCGGCGTTCCTGGCCGCCCAGGCGGCGGCCGGGCGGATGGAGCGGGACGGCAGGATCGTCACCGTCGGCTCGTGCATGACCGCGCGCGTTCCCGGGCCCGGAGGGACGCTCTACGCGATGAGCAAATCGGCCCTGATCGGCCTGAACAGGGCCCTCGCCCGGGAGCTCGGCGGTCGCGGCATCACCGCGAACATCGTCCACCCCGGCCCGATCGACACCGACATGAACCCGGTGGACGGCCCGTACGCGGCGGACCAGGCGGCCCTGACGGCACTGGGCCGCTTCGGCACGGCGGAGGAGGTCGCCGCGACGGTGGCGTTCCTCGCGGGCCCGGCCGCGGCGTACGTGACGGGCGCGGAGTTCGCGGTGGACGGCGGACACGCGGCGTAGGGGGGCAAGGCGATGGAGCCCTGAGAGTAGGGGGGCAATGCGCTGGAGCCCTGAGAAGAGGGGAGATTTCGCGAGGGCGCGCCGGTGCTGTCGGTCGGCGCGCCCTCGCGGGCCGGGCGGGGTGTCGTTACCCGCCCAGTTCCTGGTGGCGGGCCGTCAGGCGCGCCGCGCCCTCCTCGGTGAGCGAACCGAAGAGGCGGAGGCGGGAGATGCCGCCGTCGGGGTAGATGTCGATCCGGACGCGGGAGCCGACCGCCGGGGTGTCGAGCACGAAGCGGTGGTTGGTGTCCGGCTGGAGGCGGGTCCTGGGCAGGATCTCCGTCCAGTCCTCGGAGCCCTCGGCGGCGACGGAGAGCGCCGCCCAGCCCGCGCTGTTGCCCTTGAGGTACGCGGTGTCGATCTCGACGGCGCGGATCTCCGACTCGGCGGCCAGGCTGTAGCGGATCCAGTCGTTGCCCTTGTCGCGGCGGCGCCGCGTCTCCCAGCCGTCGTCCATCTTGCGGGAGCGCCCCGGCTGGATGGTGTTGGTGGCCGGCGAGTAGAAGCGGTCGGAGGCGTCCTCGACCTGGCCGCCGTTCTCCAGGGCCGCGAGGTCGAAGGTGCCGAGAACGGCCAGCCAGCGCGGGTCGGGGGCGACCTCGCCGTGGACCCGCAGTCGGGCGATGCCGCCGTCGGGGTGCTGGTTGACGCGCAGGTGCGTGAAGCGCTGCTCGACGTCGACGGCGAAGCCGTTGGCGGCGTGGCCGCCGATCGCGGTGCGCGGGACGAGCGTCGTCCACTTCACGTCGTCCGCGAGCAGCTCCTCCGGCGACGGGGAGCCGGCGACCGAGGCGGCCTCCACGGAGACGGCCTGCGGGTAGTTGCCGCGGAAGTGCGCGGTGTCGACGACGATGCCGCGTACGACGCCGGGGGCGCCGAGGCGTACGAGGGCCCAGTCGTGGTCGTCCTCGGTCGGGTGGGGCTGCTGGGCCGAGACACCGCGGCGGCGGCGGGTCTCCCAGCCGTCCATGATCTTGCCCTTGTGGCCGAAGTGCTCGGGGTCGAACTCGGCGGCCTCGGGCTTCAGCATGTTCTCGCGCTCGGCGAAGAACTCGTCGTTGGCGGCGATCACGCCAGCGCCGAGGCGCCGGTCGGCCAGGTCCGCGTACTGCGTGAACGGGAAGTCCGCGGTGCGGTAGTCCGCGTACGGGTCACCGCCGCCGTAGGGGCTGGCGTCGCCGGTGAAGGAGGGTATGCCGGTCACGGGTCAGTTGGTCCTTTCGAGGAGGCGGCCGGTGGGCTCGGCGAGGGTGCCGCGGTCGGCGATGCGCTCACCGCGCAGCCAGGTGGAGGTCACGACGCCGTGCAGGGTCTTGCCCGCGTAGGCGGTGACGCGGTTGCGGTGCTCCAGCTCGGCGGGGTCGACGGTGAAGGTCGCCTCGGGGTCGAGCACGGCGAAGTCGGCGTCGCGGCCCACCTCGATCGCGCCCTTCCGGTCGAGGCCCGCGAGGGCGGCGGGTCCCGCGGACATCCAGCGGACGACGTCGGCCAGGTCGTGGCCGCGGCGGCGGGCCTCGGTCCAGATGGCCGGCAGGCCGAGCTGGAGCGAGGAGATGCCGCCCCAGGCGGAGGCGAAGTCGGGGGTCTTGAGGTCGGCGGTGGAGGGCGAGTGGTCGGAGACGATGCAGTCGATCGTGCCGTCGGCCAGGCCTTCCCAGAGCGCGTCCTGGTTCGAGGCCTCGCGGATGGGCGGGCAGCACTTGAACTCGGTGGCGCCGTCCGGGATCTCCTCCGCCGTGAGGGTGAGGAAGTGCGGGCATGACTCGACGGTGACCTTGATGCCCTCGGCCTTCGCGGCCCGGATGAGCGGCAGCGCGTCGGAGGAGGAGAGGTGCAGCACGTGGACGCGGGCGTTGAGCCTGCGGGCCTGGTTGATCAGGTTCTCGATCGCCGTGTTCTCGGCGTCGCGCGGCCGGGAGGCGAGGAAGTCGGCGTACTTCTCGCCGGCCTTCTGCGGGGCGGCCTCCAGGTGGTGCGGGTCCTCGGCGTGCACGATCATCAGGCCGTCGAAGCCGGCGATCTCGGCCAGCGAGTTCGCCAGCTGCTCCTGGTCGAGCTGCGGGAACTCGTCGACGCCGGAGGGCGAGAGGAAGCACTTGAAGCCGTAGACACCGGCGTCGTGGAGCGGGCGCAGGTCCTTGACGTTGTCGGGCAGCGCGCCGCCCCAGAAGCCGACGTCGATGTGGGCCTTGGCGCGGGCGACGTCCTGCTTGATCCGCAGGTGCTCGACCGTGGTGGTGGGCGGGAGCGAGTTCAGCGGCATGTCGAGCAGCGTGGTGATGCCACCGGCGGCCGCGGCGCGGGTGGCGGTCCAGAAGCCCTCCCATTCCGTGCGGCCGGGGTCGTTCACGTGCACATGGGTGTCGACGAGCCCGGGGAGGACGACGTCGTCGCCGACGTCCTCGAGCCGGGCGCCGGCCGGTACCTCGGCGTCGTACGGCAGCACACCGGCGATCGTTCCGCCGGACACGGCGATCGACGCGGCCCGCGTCCCCTCGGGGGTGATGACGCGAGTCGAGCGCAGTACCAGGTTGACGTCCACCCGTACCCCTTCCAGCAAGAATTTCAACGAACTGTTGAAGGAGTCTTCACTCAGGACGACATGTCGTCAAGGGCACACTTCCAGCATGAGGCCGCTCGGCCGTGCCGCCCGGCGGGCCACCGGAGGCCGCTTGGATGTTTCCATGAAGTGGAATGGAAATTTCGTACAGTAGAACGTAGCTCCGTACATGCGGGGTGGAGACGGATGCCCCCGGGCACCCGCCGACACCGGACAAACACCCCTTGACCGGCCTTTACGCCGGGACCGGGACCGTGTGTCCGACCCGACGGCCCGGTAGGCTGCTGCCTTGCCCGCCTGCCCCGAAAGGACCTTGACGTGCCGACGTCCAGCGCCAGCACCTCCGACGCCGCCAAGCCCGCCGCCGCGAGCGGTGGCGTCCAGTCCCTCGAGCGCGCCTTCGACCTCCTGGAGCGGATGGCGGACGCCGGGGGCGAGGTCGGGCTGAGCGAGCTCTCCGCCAGCAGCGGACTGCCGTTGCCCACCATCCACCGCCTGATGCGCACGCTGGTGGCCTGCGGCTACGTACGCCAGCAGCCCAACCGGCGGTACGCGCTCGGCCCGCGTCTCATCCGCCTGGGCGAGTCCGCCTCGCGGCTCCTCGGCACCTGGGCCCGCCCGTACCTCGCGCGGCTCGTCGAGGAGACCGGCGAGACCGCGAACATGGCGCTGCTCGACGGCGACGAGATCGTGTACGTCGCCCAGGTGCCGTCCAAGCACTCGATGCGCATGTTCACCGAGGTCGGCCGCCGGGTGCTGCCGCACTCCACGGGTGTGGGCAAGGCGCTGCTCGCCTACGCCCCGGCGGACGAGGTGCGCGCGCTGCTCGCCCGTACGGGCATGCCGGCCGCGACGGAGAAGACCATCACCACGCCGGAGGGCTTCCTGGACGCGCTGGCCGCCGTGCGCGAGACGGGGTACGCGGTCGACGACAACGAGCAGGAGATAGGAGTCCGGTGCCTCGCGGTGTCGGTCCCCAACTCCCCCACGGCGGCGGCGATCTCGATCTCGGGCCCGGCCGGCCGGGTGACGGAGTCGGCGACGGAGAAGATCGTCCCGATCCTCCAGGAAGTGGCCCAGGAGCTCTCCACGGCCCTCGCGAACACGGCGGCCAACGGCCAGGCGTGACGCCGAGGCCGTACGCGCACGCGTCGAAGAGGCCCTCTCCCCCGGCGGGGAGAGGGCCTCTTTCGGTGCACCCCTCGGTCAGGCGGCGGGCGTCCGCGCCCCCGTGAGCCGGCCGTCCTCCACCAGGACCACCGTGTCCGCGCGCGCCGCGTGCGTCCGGTCGTGCGTGACCAGGACCGTCGCCGTGGACCGCTCCCGGGTCAGGTCCGCCAGGAGGTCCATGACCGCCGCGCCGCGCTCGTGGTCGAGCGCGCTGGTGGGCTCGTCGACGAGCAGGACGGACGGCTCGTTCATCAGGGCCCGCGCGATGTTGACCCGCTGGCGCTGACCGCCGGACAGCTGGTGGGGCCGCCGCGCCGCCTGGTCGGCGAGGCCGACCGCGTCGAGCAGGGCCAGGGCCCTCGCCCGTACCGCCTTCGGCTTCGCCCCGGACAGATGTGCCATCACCTGCACCTGCTCCACCGCCGTCAGCGACGGCAGCAGGTTCGGCTGCTGGAAGACGATCCCGATCCGCTCGCGCCGCAGCGCCGCCCGAGCCGCCGGGTCGAGCGGCCCCGTGTCCGTACCGGCCACGACCACCCGTCCCCGGTCCGGCGTCACCAGCGTCGCCGCCACCGCGAGCAGGCTGGACTTGCCCGAGCCCGAGGGCCCCACGACCGCCGTGAGGTGACCGGCCGGGACCTCGAGACCGACCGCGTCGAGGGCGGTCAGCCGCCCCTCGCCGTCCGGGTAGGTCAGGGTCACGTCGTCGAGGAGGAGAGTCATCGGGCGCTCCCGAGCGCGGTCAGCGGGTCGACGGCGGTGATCCGCCGGATGGACAGGGCGGCGCCGAGGACACCGAGGACGATCATCACGGCGGCAGGGCCGAGCACGGTCAGCGGCTCCAGGACGAACGGCACGTTCCCGCCGCTGATCAGCACCCCCGCGCCGACCGCGAGGGCGGTGCCGAGGAGCGTCCCGGCGCCGAGCATCAGGACCGCCTGGCCGAGCGCGTCCTTGAGCAGGTACGGGGTCGACGCGCCGAGCGCCTTCAGGACGGCCACGTCGCCACTCCGCTGGATCGTCCAGACGGTGAAGAAGGCCCCTATGACCAGCGCGGAGATGGCGAAGAGGAAGCCGCGCATCAGCTGCAGCGAGCCGTTCTCCGCCTGGTAGGACCCTATGGCGGTGAGCGCCCCGTCGACGGTGCGCGACTCCGTGCCGATCGCCTCGTCCCCGGCCGCCGGGTCCGCGTCGTCCGCCAGGTCGAGGGCGATGACCGTGGCCTGCTCCTCGGCGGTGGTGCCGCTGTGCCCGAGCTTCTGCCAGTCGTCGAGCGAGGTCCAGACGACGGGCGTGTGGCTGTACGAGGCGTCGCCCGCGACCGCCGCGACCCGGGCCTCCAGCGGGCCGAGCCGGACGGCCCCGCCCACCCCGACGCCCAGTTCCTCCGCGGCGGACTCGGTGTGGACGACGCGCCCCGGGCCCAGCTCCCCGCTCTCGGGCGCGAGGTCCGCCGACGGTTCCGTACCGAAGGCGGAGACGGCGGCGGTCCGGTCCCCCGCCGCGCCGTTGAGCGTGCGGATGGCGAGCGGCTCCGCGCTCGTCACACCGGGCCGCTCGGCCCACCGCCGCCACTGCCCCTCCGTCACCGTCGAGTTGGTGAAGGAGACCGACTGGCCGGACGGCGGGGCGGCGAAGGCCAGCCGGTCCGCCGGAAGACCGGTGATCGCCGAGATGTTCTCCCGGGCGAGTCCGGCGGTCAGCCCGGACAGCAGGCCGACGAGCAGGGTGATCAGCACGATCACGGCCCCCATCAGCGTGAATCGCCCTTTGGCGAATCTCAGGTCTCTCCATGCCACGAACATGCGACCCAGCTTTCCCGGCACCGGTGGCCCCCGGCATCGCGCCGCGGATGGCTCCACAATCAAACTTTCGGTTGAGTCCGGATTGTCCGGCCCGGCCTACGCTGGACGGACCATGGATCCGCGTTCCCTCACCCCCGCCCTGCGCGCGCTGCGCGTCTGTCTGCACCTGCTGATGGCGGGGCTGCTGGCCCTCGCCGCGCTGAAGGCGGACTCCACGGCCGGGGTCGCGCTCGCGGCGGTGACCGGCGGGGTGTACGCGGCCGGGTCCGCGCTGCCGGTCGTACGGGACTCGCAGCGGGCCGCCGCGCTCTGGCTGGCCGCGCTGTGCGCGTCCTGGCTGGCGCTGCTCTGGGCCACGCCCGACGGGCTGTGGGTGGCCTTCCCGCTGTACTTCCTCCAGCTGCATCTGCTGCCGGTCCGCTGGGCGCTGCCCGCGGTGGCCCTGACGGCGGCCGCGGCGATCCTGTCGTACGTACGCCATGGCGCGGCGGTCAACCCGGGGGTCTTCATCGGGCCGCTGCTCGGCGGCGCGGTGGCCGTGGCGACGGTCCTCGGCTACCAGGCGCTGTACCGGGAGAGCGAGCGGCGCCGGCGGATGGTGGAGGAGTTGATCGAGACCCGGGCGGAGCTGGCGGCGGCCGAACGGCACGCGGGCACGCTCGCGGAGCGCGAGCGGCTCGCCCGCGAGATCCACGACACGCTCGCGCAGGGGCTCTCGTCGATCCAGCTGCTGCTGCGGGCCGCCGAGCGGGCGCTGCCGGCGGGCTCGCCCGCCGCCGGGCACATCGAGGCGGCGCGGCGGGCGGTGCAGGACAATCTGGCGGAGGCCCGGCGATTCGTCCGGGCGCTCTCGCCGCCGGACCTGGAGCACGGTTCGCTGGCGGCGGCCCTGGAGCGCCTGTGCGAGCCGGGCCCCGAGCCGTCGCCGCGCGCCCGTCTCACGGTGAGCGGGACGCCGGTGGAGCTGCCGACGCCGTACGAGGTGGCGCTGCTGCGGATCGCCCAGTCGGCGCTCGCGAACACGGTGCGGCACGCCTCGGCGACCCGCGCGGAACTCACCCTGTCGTTCATGGGCGGCTCGGTGACGCTGGACGTGGTCGACGACGGCAAGGGCTTCGACCCTGCGCTGCTGTCGCCCGCGTCCGGGGACGGCGGTTTCGGTCTTCCGGCGATGCGCGCGCGGGCGGAGTCGCTGGGCGGCACGTTCACGGTGGAGTCCGCCCCCGGCCAGGGCACGGCGGTCGCCGTGTCCCTCCCTCTTCCCGCTGGAGAGCCGACATGACGATCCGTCTTCTGCTGGCCGACGACCACCCGGTGGTACGGGCCGGCCTGCGCGCGGTCCTGGACACCGAACCGGACTTCGCGGTGGTCGGCGAGGCGGCCACGGCCGAGCGGGCGGTGGAGCTCGCGGTGGAGCTGGCCGGGGCGGGCGGGGTGGACGTGGTCCTGATGGACCTGCAGTTCGGCCCGGGGATGCACGGCTCGGAGGCGACGGCGGCGATCACGGCGCGTCCCGGCGGGCCGCGTGTCCTCGTCCTGACCACGTACGACACGGACGCGGACATCCTGGCGGCGGTCGAGGCGGGCGCCTCGGGCTATCTCCTGAAGGACGCCCCGCCGGAGGAGCTGGCGGCGGCGGTCCGCACCGCGGCGGCCGGCCAGTCCGCGCTCGCCCCCGCCGTGGCGCACCGCCTGATGGACCGGATGCGGACCCCGGCGGAGGCGCTGACGAAGCGGGAGCTCGAGGTGCTCCAGCTGGTGGGCGAAGGGCTGTCGAACCAGCAGATCAGCAAGGCGCTGTTCCTGAGCCAGGCGACGGTCAAGTCCCACCTGGTGCACATCTTCGCCAAGCTGGGCGTGGACTCGCGTACGGCGGCGGTGGCGACGGCGACCACACGACGGCTGATCCGGCGCCCGTCCTGAGCGAGCCGGGCGACACCGGCCGGGCGAGCGACCGCGCGGCCGACCGGGTGCCCGTGCGCCGCGCCCGCCGTCAGACCTCGCGGGGCGGTTCGCCGAAGAGTTCGACCGCCTGGCGGACGTTCGCGAGGCCGCCCGCGAGGGCGCTGACGGAGCCGATCGAGCCGGCGATCAGAAGCAGGGAGCGGCGCAGACGGCGGACCTCGGGAATGCCGCTGACGGCCATCGCGTCCAGTGCGGCGAGTTCGTCCTCGGCGATCCCCCGGTCGGTGAACTCGGCCCGGTGGCCCGCGAGTTCACGGCGGAGCCGGGAGACGGCGGCACGCAGCTCCGCCACCCTCGGGTCCTCGTCGCCGCCGGTTGTCACACGCCTCTGCCCAACGCTTCGCAACAAAAGTTCTCCCCCTCGCACGACACTGTGCGCCGAACTTCCCCCACTCCGAGCCCACCGACGAACGGCGGTCGGGCGCCCGGAGTCGCGAGCAAGTTAACGCCATTCCGCGCCCGGCGCGCCACACCGTGGACACAATTCAGGCGTCCGTGTCATGCGGTATGCAGTCAGCATGACGAACACACGGCATTCCACCCCGCTCGTGGCCGGTCTGCTCCTCGCCGCCGGCGGCGGGCGGCGCCTCGGCGGGCGCCCCAAGGCACTCCTCACCCACCGCGGCCGCCCGCTGGTCGAGCACGCGGTGCGCGTGCTGCGCGAGGGCGGCTGCGAGGTGATCCATGTCGTCCTGGGGGCCTCGGCCGAGCTCGTACGGGAGCGGGCCCAGCTGCCGGGCTGTGTCCTGGTCGACAACCCGGAGTGGGCCGAGGGCATGGGCTCGTCGCTGCGCGCCGGGCTCGCCTCGCTGACGGCCGAGGCGCTGCCGGTGGACGCCGCGCTCGTCTCCCTGGTGGACCAGCCGGGGATCGGCGCGGAGGCGGTGGACCGGGTCAGGTCGGCGTACCGCTCGCGGGACGCGCTGGCGGCGGCCTCGTACGACGGGAAGCGCGGCCACCCGGTGCTGTTCGGGGCGGACCGCTGGGCCGGGATCGCGGCGGGGGCGGTCGGCGACCAGGGCGCGCGGGACTACCTGAAGACGCACCGCGACGCGATCACCCTGGTGGACTGCTCGGACGTCGCCGAGCCCTACGACATCGACACGGAGGCGGATCTGGCGCACCTTGAGTGAAGGAGGTGGCACTCAGCGCCATGTTCTGTCGATCCAGAGAATCTCGATATCAACAAACGATTGAACTTCCACCATGAGGAAACTAGTATCCACTGTTCAGAAGCGCCTGATCCTCTGACGGCGCTCCGCGGCCGTATCTCGGCGCCTGCGGCACTCCGTGCCGATCCGTGACGCCCGGCGACCGCAAGGCACCGCCCAGCACCGCCCGCGAAGTCCGCTGAAGGAAGTGACAGTTCATGTCCGCACCAGCGCCGTCCCCCCTGGCGATCGTCGAAGCCGCGCCCCTGCCGAGGCAGGAGGAGGTGCTGACCGACGCGGCTCTCGCCTTCGTGGCGGAGCTGCACCGGCGGTTCACCCCGCGCCGGGACGAGCTCCTCGCCCGCCGGGCGGAGCGCCGCGCCGAGATCGCCCGCACCTCGACCCTCGACTTCCTGCCGGAGACCGCCGCGATCCGCGCGGACGACTCCTGGCGGGTCGCGCCGGCCCCGGCGGCCCTGAACGACCGCCGCGTCGAGATCACCGGCCCGACCGACCGCAAGATGACGATCAACGCGCTGAACTCGGGCGCGAAGGTCTGGCTCGCGGACTTCGAGGACGCCTCGGCGCCGACCTGGGAGAACGTCGTCCTCGGCCAGGTCAACCTGATCGACGCGTACACCCGGCAGATCGACTTCACGGACCCGAGGTCGGGCAAGTCCTACGCCCTCAAGCCGGCCGACGAGCTGGCCACGGTCGTCATGCGGCCCCGCGGCTGGCACCTGGAGGAGCGCCACCTGACGTTCGAGGGCCGCCCGGTCCCCGGCGCCCTGGTCGACTTCGGCCTGTACTTCTTCCACAACGCCAAGCGCCTGATCGAGCTCGGCAAGGGCCCCTACTTCTACCTCCCGAAGACGGAGTCGCACCTGGAGGCCCGCCTCTGGAACGACATCTTCGTCTTCGCGCAGGACTACGTCGGCATCCCGCAGGGCACCGTCCGCGCCACCGTCCTCATCGAGACGATCACGGCCGCGTACGAGATGGAGGAGATCCTCTACGAGCTCCGCGACCACGCGGCGGGCCTCAACGCGGGCCGTTGGGACTACCTCTTCTCCATCGTGAAGAACTTCCGTGACGGCGGGCAGAAGTTCGTCCTGCCGGACCGCAACGCGGTCACCATGACGGCCCCGTTCATGCGGGCGTACACCGAACTCCTCGTCCGCACCTGCCACAAGCGCGGCGCGCACGCGATCGGCGGCATGGCGGCCTTCATCCCGTCCCGCAAGGACGCCGAGGTCAACAAGGTCGCCTTCGAGAAGGTCAAGGCCGACAAGGACCGCGAGGCCGGCGACGGCTTCGACGGCTCCTGGGTCGCCCACCCGGACCTGGTGCCGATCGCGATGGCCTCCTTCGACGCGGTCCTCGGCGCGAAGCCGAACCAGAAGGACCGGCTGCGCGAGGACGTGTCGGTGGCGCCCGGTGACCTGATCGCCATCGACTCGCTCGACGCCAGGCCGACGTACGACGGCCTGCGCAACGCGGTCCAGGTCGGTATCCGCTACATCGAGGCCTGGCTCCGCGGCCTCGGCGCGGTCGCCATCTTCAACCTGATGGAGGACGCGGCCACCGCCGAGATCTCGCGCTCGCAGATCTGGCAGTGGATCAACGCGGGTGTCGTCTTCGAGAACGGCCGGACGGCCACCCCCGAGCTGGCCCGCAAGGTCGCGGCGGAGGAGCTGGCCGCGATCCGCGAGGAGATCGGCGAGGAGGCCTTCGCGGCCGGCAAGTGGCAGCAGGCGCACGACCTGCTGCTGCACGTCTCGCTCGACGCCGACTACGCGGACTTCCTGACCCTCCCCGCGTACGACCAGCTCATCGGCTGAGTCCCCCCTGCGTCGGCTGACCCGCACAGCGGCCGAACAACACGCGGCGAGCCCGCGAACAACGGCTCCGCCCCCGGTGAACGCACAGCACCGGGGGCGGAGCCGTTTCCCGTGTTCCGGCGCCCCCGGACTTTCGCTCCAGTGCGTTTCACAGGGCACGTGACGCAACCGAAACCAGACGCTACCTAGCGGTAACAAGCCATGGCGTGCCAGATTCCGCATGCCACCGGCCGGCGGCTGTCCCCCACTCCTCTGCACCGACGCAGGAGAACACAGCCATGCCCAGAACCCCCCACCGCACCGCCCGAAGACTCGCCACCCTCGCCACCGTCGCCCTCGCCACGGGCACCCTGCTGGCCACCGGAGCGGCCCCCACGGTCGCGGCGAACGGCTCGGGCCCCACCGCCGTCGTGTCGATGGGCGACAGCTACATCTCCGGCGAGGCGGGCCGCTGGCAGGGCAACAGCCTGACCACGAGCGGCAGCCGTAACGGCACCGACCGGGCATGGACGGGCAGCGCGTACGACCCCTCGCGGGTGTACGGGACGACGGCCGCCAACGGCTGTCACCGCTCCGACTCGGCGGAGGTGAAGAGCGCGGGGCCGATCGCCTCCGCACTGATCAACCTGGCCTGCTCGGGGGCGACGACCCGGAACGTCTTCCGCGCCTCGAACGGCGGCGTGGCGTACAAGGGCGAGGCGCCGCAGGCCGACCAGCTGGCGGCCGTCGCCGCCTCCCACGACGTCGGCACGATCGTGCTGTCGATCGGCGGCAACGACCTGGGCTTCGCCGACATCATCCGCTCCTGCGCGACCGACTACATCGTCTGGTACTCGTACTGCCACGACGACCAGCAGGCCGCGGTGGACGCGAAGATCGACACCGCGATGGCGAACGTCGGCAAGTCCGTCGACGAGATCCGCGCGGTGATGTCGGCCGCCGGATACGCCGCCTCGGACTACCGGATCGTTCTCCAGTCGTACCCCTCGCCCATCCCGCGCGCGTCGGAGAACCGGTACGCGGAGAGCGGCTGGAGCCGCACCAGCACGGGCGGCTGCCCCTTCTGGAACCTGGACTCCGACTGGGCACGGGACTCGCTGGTCCCCCAGGTGTCGAACCGGCTCAAGGGGGTCGCGGCGAGCAAGGGAGTGCAGTTCATGGACCTGCGCGACATGCTCCAGGGCCGTGAGGTGTGCGCCAAGGCCAGCAAGCTGGTCAGCTCCACGGTGCCCGCCTCGGCCACGACGAGCGAGTGGGCCCGCTGGATCGACCCGAACGAGACGCAGGGCCCGATCCAGGAGAACGTCCACCCCAACCACTACGGCCAGTTGGCGCTCGAACGGTGCCTCGCGCTGATCCAGGCCCAGCCGAGCGGGAACTTCTCCTGCCGCAACACCGCGGGGGCCGGCGCCTCCGGCATGTATCTGTCGGCCGTCTCCTGACGGTCGCACCGACCCCCCACGGGGATCAGCGGGTGCGGCGTCCGCCCCGGCCACCGCGGCCGCTCCTGGCACGGCGCCGCGCCCGCTCGCTCGTCCGCTTCGTGTCCGGCATCGGGACACGGAGCGGCCCGAGGGTCCGCTCGGCGAGGTACGGGTCGACGGCCGCCATCTCCGCGACGAGCGCGTCGAGGCCGCCGGGCCAGCCCTCGGCGGCCGTGTCGAGGACCGCCCTGCCGTCCTCCCCGTGCCGGTGGAGCCGGTCCAGGATCAGGACGGCGCGGGCGGATCGCGGCACCAGGGTCTCGTCCGCCGACTCGCCCCTGGCGCGCAGCACCCCGTACGCGTACGCGCCCATCACCGGGTCGCCCAGGGCGGCCCGGAGCGCCTCGACGGGGACGGCCTCGGGGTCGAGGAAGCCGAAGAGCGCGCGCGTCCCGGCGGCCTCGAAGGTCCCGGCGTGGACCGTGCCGAGCGCCCCGAGCAGGGCGGACCAGGCGTCCACCGTGTTGTCGCGGGCGTGCAGCCACTCGGCGAGGACCCGGGTCGCGGCGGAAGCCGACCAGCCCTCGGCGGCGGCGATCACGGTACGGGCGTCCCAGGCGGCGGCCTCCTTGCCGTCGGGCGCCGCGACCCAGCGGACCCGCAGCAGGTAGTGCAGCACCTCGACGCCCCAGGGCGTGAGCCCGAACGCGTCGCCGGTGCGGAAGACCATGCCGGTACCGGCGAGCCGGTCGACGGCGCCGGCCATGGCGCGGGCGCCCGGTTCGAGCACGGCCCGCTGCTCCTCGGTGGCCTCGGTCCCGGTGAGCCGGGACAGCTCGTCGAGGGGCGGGAGCGCGTACTCCTCGGGGGCGTTCGCCGGTACGAGAACGGGGGCGTCCTCCATGCGGGGGTCGACCGGCCAGTCCTCGAACTCGGCGGCCCTGCGGGCGACCGACTCGGCGCAGGCGCCGCGCTGGTAGAGCGCGTAGAGCAGGTGGGCGGCCTCGCCGTCGTACAGGCCGCCGTCCTCGCCCTTCATCTCCTCGACCGCGGCGGCGAGCAGGTCCGCGCCCGCCTCGACGGAGCGCTGGGGCTCATGGGCCTCGACGGGCGGGGGCGGCAGCGGGATCGATGAGTCGCCGTAGTAGTTGAGGTGCTCGTCGAGCAGCGTGTCGGCGAGGACGAGGTGCGGGAAGGCCTCGGGTCCCGGGGCGAGATGGGCGTACGGTCCTGTGAGCGCGTCGGAGAGCCCCTCGGCGGTCCACCGGTCGACCAGCAGCCCGCCCAGCCTGCCGAGACCGTGCGCGACGTCCGCGTCGGTGAGCAGCGGCCCGGCGGGCGAGGGGCGCTCCGCCTCGCGTACGTAGGCGCCGCTGAGCGCGTCGGCGAGAAGGGTGTCGGCGACGTCGCTGCGGTTCATCAGGTCCGCGCGGTGGAGCCCGTCCGGCGGCCGCATCCCGTCGTGCCCGGCGAGCCAGGCCCGTACGGCGCCGGGGTCGGCGGGGTCGGTCCCGTCGGCGCGCAGCAGGGAGGCGTACCAGCGCTGCCAGGTGTAGTTGGCGGGGTCCTTCATGGCCCGTTCGAAGTCGGGCAGGATGTCCTCGACCGCGGCCACGATCCGCGCCTGCCGCTTCGCGTTCAGCCTCCCGGCCTCCCGCACGCGCGCGGTGAGCGCCACGAGCACGGCCGGGTAGGACGGCAGCTCGTCGGGCGTGGCGTAGACGAAGGCGGGGGCGTCCTCGACGAGGAGGCGCCGCACCAGCTCGACGCTCGGCTCGGGCAGCCCGCTCCTGCGGTCGGCCCCGCGCAGCGACAGCAGCGCGAGCACGGCGTCCGCCGCCCGTACGGACGAAGGGTCACGGAGCTCCGGGGTTCCGTCGAGGAACACGTCGAGCCCGGTGTTGGTGAGCACGGTCCCTGCCACCTTTCCCAGGGTAGTTCCGGCACGGGCCGGACGGCGCCCCAGGCGGCGCCGTCATGGGACGACAACGGTGCGCTGGGCCGAGAAGTCACCCCAGGTGCCGTCGGGGAGGCGGGCGCGGAGCTTGACGCTGTGGCGGGCGGGCTCCGTGGTGGGGACCGTGAAGGTGTAGGTGGCGCGGCCGGGTGGGGGCTCGGCGCCCCAGATGACGGTGGTGGCGAAGGCGCCGTCGAGGTAGAGCTGGTGTTCCGTGACGGGCGCGCCCGTGCGGGGCGGGTTCCAGCTGAGGGTCACCTCGCCCTTCGCCACGGTGGCCGTCAGGTCCGTGGGGGCCGTGTTGGCGGGAGCGCCGGGGGCCGGGGTGGTGGTGAGGTCGGCGGTGGTGCTGTCCGGGGAGGAGTTCTCGGCGGCGTCGCGGGCGCGGACCGTGAAGGAGTAGACCGTGCCGGCGCGCAGGCCGGTGAGGCGGGCGGTGGTGGCGGTGCCGGGGACGGTGTGGATCCGGGCGTCGGCCTGGTAGACGTCGTACGCGGTGACCTTGGTGTCGTCCCTGGCCGCCTGCCAGGTCAGGGTGGCCTCGTGACTGCCCTCGGCGGTGGCGTGGAGGGCCCGCGGGGCGGTCGGGGGCGTGCGGTCCTGGGCGGTCGCGGCGAGCGTGGTGGCGGGGACGGTGGCGCTGTGCGGGGAGCGGTTGCCGGCGGCGTCGCGGGCGCGGACGGTGAAGGCGTACGGGGTCGCGGGTGTGAGGTTCACGATGTCGACCATGAGGGTGCCGGCGGGCAGGTCCTTGACCTTGCGGCCCTGTTGGTAGACCTCGTAGCCGGTGACCGCGCGGTCGTCGGTGGCCGCGTTCCACATCACGTGGACGGTCTGGGCACTGCCGGCGGCGGCAGTGACACCTGTGGGGGCGGTGGGGCCCGTGGTGTCCTTCGCGGGGGCGGGCGAGCAGGCTGCCGTCAGGGAGAGGGCGAGCACGACGGCCGTCAACACGCTTGCGGCGAGCGGGCGTTGCACAGGAATGCCTCCGTCCGTCGACTTGGTCCAGACCTGTATGGCACGGACCCCTCCGACTCGGCAAGGGGGCGGCTGTCAGTGGGATGCGCTTCACTGGATTCGTCACGCTGAGTAATCAACACGAGGGGGAATCGTGACGGACCGTACGACCTTTGTGACGCTCACCGGGCTGCGCGAGCGCGGCTGGACGGACCCGATGGTGCGCGACCTGCTGGGCCAGCCCGACATCCAGGGGCGGGACCCCCGGCGCTGGTCACTGACGCCCGTGCGGCTGTACCGGCTGGCGCGGGTGGAGGCGGTGGAGCGGACACCGGAGTTCGCCCGGTGCGCCGCCGCCCCCGGAAGCCGCTCCGCGGCCGCCGTGGCGGGGGCCGAGCGGCGACGGAGGGCGGTGCTCGCGGCGATCCGGGCACAGCCGATCGAGGTGCCCAGACTCCCGGCGGCCGAGCTGGAGCGGCGCGCGGTGCGGCACCGGCAACTGCTCGGGGCACGCGGGCCGGGCGGGTCCGGGGGTCCGAGCGGGTCGGGGCGGCCGGGTGCGTCGGGGCGGTCGGGTGCGGTGCCCTCCGGGGCGCTGGTGCGGTGGCAGGTGACGTATCTGCGGCACGCTCTGTCGCGGTACGAGACCCTGCTCGACGGCCTGTTCGGGTCGGCGGGGCGGGCGGAGGCCGAACGGCTCTTACGCGCGCGGCTGTACGAGGCGATCGGCGCCGCCTACCCGCACCTGGCCCGGGAGTGCCGACGGCGCGGCGAGGCCGAGAGTTGAGGACGCCTCCTCAACTCCCTTACGCACCAGGGGTGTACGGGCGCTCCTACGGCTGATAGGAAAGCTTCCTAACAAACCACCCCTCGCTTCTCCTCGGGAGGCTCCGGTGCCCAACCCCCATCAGCGCACCGCGATCCGTGTCGCTCTCGGACTCGCCCTGCTCGCCGTTCCGGCGACCGCCATCGCCGCCCCCTCGGACGGCGCCGCCCCGGCCCGCGCCGAGTCGGCCGCGGCCGCTCCCTTCGCCGCCGCGGCCGTCGGTCTCGACGACCCGGCGAAGAAGGAGATCGCCATGAAGCTGGTCTCCAGCGCGGAGAACTCCTCGCTGGACTGGAAGGCGCAGTACAAGTACATCGAGGACATCGGCGACGGCCGGGGCTACACCGCCGGCATCATCGGCTTCTGCTCCGGCACGGGCGACATGCTCGACCTCGTCGAGCTGTACACCGCGCGCAAGCCCGGCAACGTCCTCGCCACGTACCTGCCGGCCCTCCGCAGGGTCGACGGCACGGACTCGCACGCGGGCCTCGGCTCGGCCTTCGAGCGGGACTGGGCCAAAGCCGCCTCGGACTCGGCCTTCAAGAAGGCCCAGGACGACGAGCGCGACCGGGTGTACTTCAACCCGGCCGTCAAGCAGGCCAAGAGCGACGGCGTGGGCGTGCTCGGCCAGTTCATCTACTACGACGCGATCGTCATGCACGGCGACGGCACCGACTCGGCCGGCTTCCGGAACATCCGCAAGAAGGCCCTCGCGAAGGCGAAGCCGCCGGCCCAGGGCGGCGACGAGATCACCTACCTCAACGCCTTCCTCGACGCCCGCGTCTGGGCGATGAAGCAGGAGGAGGCGCACAGCGACACCAGCCGGGTCGACACGGCCCAGCGGGTGTTCGTCCGCAACAGGAACCTCGACCTCGACACCCCGCTGGACTGGAAGGTCTACGGAGACAGCTTCCACATCGGCTGATCCGGCCCGTCCCCCTCCGACACCGCCGGATCGCGCCGCGCCAGTTCGCGTGCGATCCGGCGGCTGGCCGCCGGGACGGGGGCGATCACCGGGACGTCGAAGCGCGCCCGGAGCGCGTCCGCCGCCTCGGCCAGCGGGCCGCCGCCGATCACGACGGCCCGCGCCCCGTCCCGTTCCACACACGCCCGCACCGCCTCCGCCAACTCCTCCCGCAGCGCCTCCGGCTCGCCCGCCAGCCGCCGGGCGTCGCCCCGGGTCAGGCGGATCCCGGTGTAACGGTCCGCGAGCCCGAGGTCCGCGATCCGCCGCCCGATCGCCTCCGCCAGGTCCGGTGTCGTCGTCGCCACCCCGAACCGCGCTCCCCCGGCCGCCGCCTCCGCGCAGGCCGCCTCGGCGAGGCCCACGACCGGGACGCCCGCGAAGGCCCGCAGCTCGGCCACGCCCGGATCACCGAACGCGCCCACGATGAGCCCCGCGCAGTCCCCGGCCGCCAGGGCCCGGCGGGCCGCCGCGACCACCTCCGGCACCGCGGCCCGGAGCGCCTCCTCGTCGAGGAGCATCGGCGGGCCCTGCCGTACCGTCGCACCGCGCACGGACTCCCCCAGGGTCCGCCGGGCGATCATGGTCATCATCGCCGTGGTGGCCGCCGACGTGTTCGGGTTGATCAGCACCACCGTCCGCACCACGGCCCGCGGCGCCGTCCGCACCACAGAACGCGCCGCAGAACTCGCCGCCGAACGCCCGCGGCCGGCCCCCGCGTCGTACGCGGGGACCGGCTCGGCGGACGGCGGGTGAGCGTTCAGTGGATGTGCGCCGCCTTGGCACCGCGGGTCTCGGAGATCTCCTCGCCCGGTTCCATGGGCGCGGTGACCGTGTCCTCGTCGGCACGCTTGCCCAGGTGGTTGAAGACCAGGTTCAGCAGGACCGCCGCGACACAGCCGGTCGAGATGCCCGAGTCCAGGATGATCTTCGCGGTCTCCGGGAAGGCGTGGTAGAACTCCGGCGCCGTGATCGGGATGATGCCGACGGCCAGCGAGACCGCCACGATCAGGACGTTGTTGTCCTTCTCCAGACCGGCCTTGACCAGGGTCTGGATACCGCTCGCCGCGACGGAGCCGAAGAGCACCACACCCGCGCCGCCGAGCACCGGTCGCGGCACGACCGAGATCAGCGAGGC
The DNA here is from genome assembly GCF_040653315.1 of Streptomyces sp. NPDC047981. Lineage (NCBI taxonomy): Bacteria > Bacillati > Actinomycetota > Actinomycetes > Kitasatosporales > Streptomycetaceae > Streptomyces > Streptomyces sp. NPDC047981. Next base: position 61,594 of record NZ_JBEZNQ010000006.1, read on the forward strand.
GGCCACCGGCGAGAGGCCCATCAGGACCAGGAAGCCGCCGCCGCAGGCGACAACGAACCGGCTGCGGATCTTCGTCATGGCGACCAGACCGATGTTCTGGGCGAAGGCGCTGCACATGAAGCCGTTGAAGAAGGGGCTGATGGCAGAGCCGAGAGTGTCGGCGCGCAGACCCGCGGCGATGGTCTTCTCGTCGGCGGGCCGCTCGACGATCTCGCCGAGCGCCAGCATGTCGGCGGTCGACTCGGTCATCGAGACGAGCATGACCACGCACATCGAGATGATCGCGGCGAGCGCGAACTGCGGGGCTCCGAAGTGGAACGGCGTCGGGAAGCCGACGATGTCCGCCTCCGTCACCGGGCTGAAGTCCGTGACCCCGAACGGGATCGCGATCAGCGTGCCGATGACCAGACCGACCAGGACCGCGACCTGCTTCAGGAAGCCGCGGGTGAAGCGGCGCAGGACCAGCACCACGACCAGCGTGATCGCGGCGAGGGTGAGATAGGTGGTCGAACCGTAGTCGTCGGCCGCCGGATTGGGCCCTTGGGCCCAGCCGAAGGCGACCGGCAGCAGCGAGACACCGATGAGGGTGATCACGGTGCCGGTGACGACCGGCGGGAAGAAGCGGACGAGCTTGGAGAAGTACGGGGCGGCTATGAAGCCGAGCACTCCGGCGACGATGATCGCGCCGAAGATGATCGGCAGCGCGTCGGACTTGTCGTCCGTCGTGTCGACGATCGCGAGCATCGGAGCGACGCCGGCGAAGGTGACGCCGTTGACGAACGGCAGTCGGGCGCCGATGTTCCAGACGCCGAGCGTCTGCAGGAACGTGGCGAGTCCGGCGGTGAAGAGGCTGGCTCCGGTGAGGAAGGTCAGCTCGGTGCCGGAGAGTCCGACGGCCGCGCCGACGATCAGGGGCGGGGCCACCACGCCCGCGTACATGGCGGCCACGTGTTGGAGGCCGCTGGTGAACATTCTCAGGGGCGGCAGCGTCTCGTCGACCGGATGCTTCTGGTCTTCGATGTCGGCGCTTGCGTCGGATCCATCATTGCGAAACCTGGGCTTGGCGGCCACGGCGGTTCCTCCGGTCGGTTACACGTCGGCGGCGACGCGGATGTCAGGGAGGTGGTGCAAAGTGGTGCGGTCGTGCGCCTCACGGTGTGCGGCTCATGAGGAGTGGGGGGTACTTCGGGCACTTCGGGTGCTTCGGGTACTTCCGGAAAGCTGTCGTGTGCACGGGGAGGCCTGGAAGGCTGCACACGTCGACCGTCCGGGGGGTGCCGTACCTCTTGTCGTACGGGCACCCCCCGTCCAGCCGTCCGCGGACCCCGCTCGGGTCCGCGGTGACCGACCGAGGGCCGTCCCCCTCGGTCGGACTCCTTGGGGAGGTCAGCCCTGGGCCGTGATCCGGGCCAGGCGCTGGGCCTCCGCGCGCGCGTCGCGGGCGATCGCCTCTTCGTCCGCGAACAGCAGGCGGTTGTTCTCCACGATCTGCTTGCCGTTGACGAACGAGGCCGTCACCGGGGCGGCGGCACCGAACACGATCGCGGTGACCGGGTCGGCGATCGAGGAGTGGCCGAGGCCGTCGATCTTCCACAGGACGAAGTCGGCGAGCTTGCCGGCCTCCAGGGAACCGATCGAGTCGGCGCGGCCGAGGACCTGGGCGCCACCGAACGTGCCGAGGCGCAGCGCCTGGCGGGCGTTGAGAGCGGCCTCACGGTGGGCGCCGAGGCGGTTGATGAGGAGCGCGTTGCGCAGCTCGGTGTGGAGCTCGCCCGACTCGTTGGAGGCGGTGCCGTCGACGCCGAGGCCGACCGGTACGCCGGCGCGCAGCATGTCCGGGACCCGGGCGATGCCGGCGGCGAGCCGCGCGTTGGAGGACGGGCAGTGGGCCACACCGGTCTTCGTCCGGGCGAAGGCCTCGATGTCGGAGTCGTTCATGTGGACGCAGTGCGCCATCCACACGTCCTCGCCGAGGAAGCCGGTGGACTCGAAGTAGTCCGTCGGGCCCATGCCGAAGAGCTCGTGGCAGAACTTCTCCTCCTCCACGGTCTCCGAGCCGTGGGTGTGCATGCGCACGCCGAGCCGGCGGCCGAGCGCGGCGCCCTCGCGCAGCAGGTCGGTGGAGATGGAGAAGGGGGAGCAGGGGGCGACGGCGACCTGGGTCATCGCGTCGAAGGAGGCGTCGTGGTGCTTCTTGACGGTCTCCTCGGTGGCGATGAGCGCACCCTCGGTCGTCTCGACGGCGAAGTCCGGCGGCAGGCCGCCGTCCTTCTCGCTGCGGTCCATGGAGCCGCGCGCCAGGGTGAAGCGGACGCCCATGTCGCGGGCGGCGCCGATGATGGCGCCGGACAGGTCGCCGGAGCCCTGCGGGTAGACGTAGTGGTGGTCCATCGCGGTGGTCACACCACCGCGGGCCATCATCGCGAGCGAGCCCTGGGCGGCGACGCGGACCATCGACTCGTCGATGCGGGACCAGGTCGGGTAGAGCGCGACCAGCCAGTTGAAGAGGTTGTGGTCGGTGGCCAGACCCCGGGTGATCCACTGGTAGAAGTGGTGGTGGGTGTTGATCAGACCGGGCGTCACCAGATGACCGGTGGCGTCGATCCGGCGGACCACGTTCTCCAGGCCCTCGGGCGCCTTGCCGGCGCCGAGGGACTCGATCTTGTTGCCGGCGACGACGAGGTGGCCGGTGGCGTACTCGGTGTCGTTCGCGTCCACGGTCGCGATCGCACAGTTCTCGATGACGATGCGCTCGACCGCTGCCGAAGGTGCTGCCATGGCGGTGCTTCCTTCATTCCTCGGGGGTGGTGTGGGCACGGCAGGACCCTAGGAGGATTTGAGTGCCGGGGCCGCGTGACGGCTCCGGGTGCCGAGATGGTGGAAGAACAGATTGAGCGTGACCGCGACGAGCGCGCCCGCGCTGATGCCGGAGCCGAGCACGGTCTGCGCCCAGGCCGGGAAGCCGGCGTAGAAGGTGGGAGCGGCGAGCGGGATGATGCCCGCTCCGAGCGCGACGGCCACCAGGATGATGTTGGAGCTGTCGTCGAGTCCGGCTTCCGAGAGGGTACGGATGCCACTGACCGCGATCGAACCGAAGAGGACGATACCGGCACCCCCGAGGACCGGCATCGGGACCATCGACACGACCGCTCCGAGGACCGGGAACGCGCCGAGGACCAGCAGGGCGCCACCGGCGACGGCGACGACATAGCGGGAGCGGACCCGGGTCAGGGAGACCACTCCGACGTTCTGGGCGAAGGCGGAGGTGGGGAACCCGCCGAAGACGGGCCCGATCAGCGTGGCGATGCCGTCGGTGCGCAGGCCGCGGGTGATCGTACGGCCGTCGCTGCGGCGCTCGCAGATCTCGCCGAGGGCCAGCATGCCGGCGCTCGACTCGGTCATGAGGACCAGCATCACGATGCACAGGGAGAGGATCGCGGCGGGCTGGAACTCGGGCGCGCCGAAGGCGAAGGGTGCGGGCAGCGCGGCGACGGGCGCCTCGCGCAGGGCGGTGAAGTCGGCCATCCCGAAGGGGATCGCGGCGAGGGTGCCGATGAACAGGCCGAGCAGCAGCGCGATCTGCTTGACGAAGCCCTTGCCGAAGCGCTGGAAGAGCAGGATGACGACCAGGGTGAAGCCGGCCAGCGCGAGGTTGTTCATCGCGCCGAAGTCGGCGGCTTCCTTGTTCCCGCCCTGGGCCCAGCTCACCGGCACCGGCATCAGGGTGACGCCGATCAGGGTGATCACGACGCCGGTGACGAGCGGCGGGAAGAAGCGGAGCAGTCGGCCGAAGAAGGGTCCCACGGCGAGGCAGAAGACTCCGGCGACCATCACCGCGCCGTAGATGGCGGGGAGCTGATGGCCGGGGGCGCTGGTCTCGGCGATCGCGAGCATCGGGGCGATGCCGGCGGACGAGGCCGCGTTGACGAACGGGAGCCGGTTTCCGGCGAAGCGGCCGGCGCCGATCGTCTGGAGGATGGTGGCGCAGCCGGCGATGAGCAGGCTCGCGGCGATGAGCCGGGTCATTCCGGCGGCGTCCAGGCCGACCGCCTGGCCGATGATCAGCGGAGGGGTGACGACGCCCGCGTACATCGCGGCGATGTGCTGGAGCGCGGCGGGGATCAGCCGCGAGGCGGGGAGCTTCTCGTCCACCGGGTGGACCTCGGGCGAGGTGTGCTCGTGCGAGGCGGCCGGCGGGGTGGAACACGGGCCTTCGGCGGATGCCGGCCCCTTTGCGGGCTGTGCCATGGGTACGTCCCTCCGGGTGTGGCGGCCCCCGCCCGACTGCGGGCGGGCGGGGGCGGCCACGAGGTGCCGCTTAGAGGTTGGTCATGTCGACCGGGATCTGCGCCGTGGCTCCGTCGCGCAGTACGGTCGCCTCGATGAGGCCGTACGGGCGGTCGGCGGCGTAGTAGACCTCGTTGTCGTTCTTGAGCCCGAAGGGCTCCAGGTCCACCAGGAAGTGGTGCTTGTTCGGGAGCGAGAAGCGGACCTCGTCGATCTCCGAGCGGTGGTTGATGATGCGCGTGGCCATCTGGTACAGCGTCTGCTGCAGCGAGTACGAGTACGTCTCCGAGAAGGCCTCGAGCATGTGGCGCCTGGTCTGCGCGTAGGACTTCTCCCAGTTGGGCATCCGCTGGTCGTCGTCGGTCCAGTTGAACCGCCAGCGGCCGGACACCTGCGTGGCCAGGATGCGGTCGTACGCCTCCTGGAGCGTCGTGTACTTGTCCTTGATGTAGCCCCAGAACTCCGAGTTGGTGGAGTTCATGACGACGAGGTCCTTGAGGCCGGAGATGACCTCCCACTTCTCACCGTCGTACGTGATCTGGGAGACGCGGGTCTCCTGGCCCTTGCGGGCGAAGGAGTGGTTCACCTCGTCCGAGCCGATGAACTTGGAGTTGGCGTCGGAGCTGGCGATCCGCTCCCACGAGTACTCCTCGATCCGGATGCGCGCCCGCTTGATCGGCTCCTGGCTGGTCACGAAGTGACGCGCCAGGTGGATGCCGAACTGCTCGGCCGACTCGATCCCGTACTCCTTGGCGAAGGCGTACACGGTGTTCTTGGTCGTGTCGGTGGGCAGGCAGTGGGCGTTGGAGCCCGTGAGGTGGACGTCGTCGAGGTCGCCGGAGAGGGCGACGGAGACGTTCAGGTCCTTGATGTGGTGGGTGGCGCCGTCCCGCGTGATCTTGACGACGCGGTTCTCTGCTTTGCCGTACTGGTTCTGGCCGAGAATCGTGGGCATGTCTGCTAGCTCCCTCGGTAAACGGAGTAGCCGAACGGGTTGAGCAGCAGCGGTACGTGGTAGTGCTCGCCCGGCTTGACGGCGAACGTGATCGCCACCTCCGGGAAGAACGCACCGCTGTCCCTTACGCGGGGGGCGTCCTGCTGCGCCTCGGCTTGCTTCTTGGAGAAGTACGCCTCGGTCTCGAAGTCGAGACGTACGTGGGTGGTGCCCTCCGGCAGGGCCGGCAGGTCCTTGCAGCGCCCGTCCGCGTCGGTGGCGGAGCCACCGAGCGTGACCCACTGCGCGTCGAAGCCGCTGCGGGCCGCGAGCGTGATGGCCACGCCCTCGGCGGGGCGGCCGATGCTGGTGTCCAGGATGTGGGTGGACACCGAAGCGGTGGTGTCGGTGCTCATGCGCTCTCTTCCTCAGTGCTCTCTACGAGACGGGTCAGGCGGATGCGGTTGATCTTGCCCAGTTCGGTGCGGACGATCTCCCGCTCCGCCTCGGGCGAGTTCTCGATCCGCTCGCGGACCGCGTCGCGCATCTGCTCGCCGGTCTTGCCGGTGGCGCAGATCAGGAAGACATGGCCGAACTTGTCCTGGTAGGCCAGGTTGAGTTCGAGCATCTCGGCCTTGAGCTCCTCGGAGGCGCCGGCCATCCCGCTCTGCTCGCGGGAGGAGGTCGGGTCCCCGGCCTTCGGACGACCGATCGGCGGGTGGCCCGCCATCGCCTCGGCCAGGTCCTCCGCGGTCAGCTCGGCCATGGCGGCGTCGCTGGCGAGGAAGAGGGCGTCGGCGGTGGTGTACGGGCGCTGGGCGAGGATCTTGCTCCCCCACGCCGAGCTGGAGCACACCTCGTGCAGGGCGGCGACGGCGTCGCTGTCCGCGGAGGTGTTGAACCGGGTGAGGCCCGGTGTCGTACCTGAAGTCACGGGAAGCCTCCGTGGCTGTTTTTCGCTGTGCGTCTGACGGGCTGCGGATAGCTAACGCCCTTTGCCGACACCACGTCAACACTTTGTTGAAAACTCGGTGACACAAAAGCCGTCGTCCCGACATGCGGACGACGGCTCCTGGTCATACATGATCAACTAGCCGTTCTCGGCGGCCTTTTCCCTGCTCAGGGCGGTCTCGCGGTTCAGGTAGTTGTACACGGTGAACCGGCTGACACCCAGTGCCCCGGCCACCGTCTCCACTCCATGACGCACCGAGAAGGCCCCGCGCGCCTCCAGCATCCGGACCGCTTCCTGCTTGGCCTTGCGGTCGAGCTCGGCGAGCGGCATCCCGTGCCGTCGCTCCATCGCGGCGAGGATGTGGTCCAGGGAGTCCGAGAGCTGCGGCAGCCGTACGGCGAGCACGTCCTCACCCTCCCAGGCGAGCACCACGTCGTCGGTCTGGGCCTGGTCGGGCCCGAGTATCTCGGCCCCCATGGCGTCGACGAGGGGCTTCACGGCGGTGATCAGCGGGTGCTCGGTCACGACTCCTCCCCGATCACGTTGACCTGGAGGGAGACACGGGTCGCGCCGGCCGCCAGGGACTTGCGCAGCAGCGCGTCGACGGCCGTGAGGACCTCGTCGGCGCCGCCTTCCGCCGTATTACCGAAGGGGCCGACGTCCACCGCGTCCAGTTCGGCCGACTGGATGACCTCACGGGCCACGACCGCGTGTTCCGGCGCCTCGTCCAGGTCGAAGGGCTCGGTCGTGAACTCCACTCTCAAACGCACCATGGCCCCACGCTACTGGCCGGAAGTCCGCGCACGGCAGCCCTGAGCTGCCGAAGCCTCTTGACAAGTGCGCGGCCCGCCTTGCAACATTCCGTCAGACAGAAAGTTACTTCCGCAATACGGAAGGAGCGCCGCCCCTCATGGGATACACGGACCAGCGCTTCGATGTGAACCTGTCGATCCTCTTCACGGAACTCCCGCTCCTGGAGCGCCCCGCGGCCGCCGCCGCGGCGGGCTTCACCGCGGTCGAGCTGTGGTGGCCCTGGATCGACACCGCCACCCCCGCCCAGAGTGAGCTCGACGCCCTCAAGAAGGCTCTGGACGACGCCGGCACTCAGCTGGTGGGCCTGAACTTCTACGCCGGCCAGCTGCCGGGCCCCGACCGCGGCGCGCTCTCCGTGCCCGGTGAGGAGTCGGACCGCTTCCGCGCCAACATCGAGGTGGCGGCCGACTTCGCCGCCTCGGTCGGCTGCAAGGCGCTCAACGCGCTCTACGGCAACCGCGTGGAGGGCGTCGACCCGCAGATCCAGGACACCCTCGCCCTGGAGAACCTGGTCCTGGCGGCCCGCGCGGCCGACCGGATCGGCGCGATCCTGCTGATCGAGACCCTGAACAAGCCGGAGTCGCCGCTCTACCCGCTGGTGAGCGCCCCCGCCGCGATCGAGGTCGTCGACAAGGTCAACGCGGCCACCGGGCTCGGCAACGCCAAGTTCCTCCTCGACATCTACCACCTGTCGATGAACGGCGAGAACGTCAGCCAGGTCATCGCGGAGTACGCGGACAAGACCGGCCACGTCCAGATCGCCGACAACCCGGGCCGTGGCGCGCCGGGCACCGGCGAGCTCCCCCTGGAGCAGCTGCTCGACGAGCTCAAGAAGGCCGGTTACGACGGCTGGGTCGGCCTGGAGTACAAGGCCGCCGACGCCGCCGCGTCCTTCGAGTGGCTCCCGGCCGAGGCCCGCGCGGCCCGCTGAGCCGCCGATCCGCAGGCTCCCTCCCCGTACCACCAGTTTTTCGAGAGGCACCCTCATCATGAGCAACCTTGCTGACTCCTCCCAGCCCACCCGCCCGGCGATTGCGTGGATCGGTCTCGGCATCATGGGCTCCCCCATGTCCGAGAACCTGATCAAGGCCGGCTACTCCGTCACCGGCTTCACCCTGGAGCAGGACAAGCTGGACCGCCTGGCCGCTGCCGGTGGCACCGCGGCCGGCTCGATCGCCGAGGCCGTCAAGGACGCCGACGTGATCATCACGATGGTGCCCGCCTCCCCGCACGTCGAGGCCATCTCCTACGGCCCCGAGGGCATCCTGGAGAACGCCAAGTCGGGCGCGCTGATCGTCGACATGTCGTCGATCACCCCGCAGACCTCCGTGGACCTGGCGAAGAACGCCAAGGAGAAGGGCATCCGCGTCATCGACGCGCCCGTCTCCGGCGGCGAGGCCGGCGCCATCGAGGCCGTCCTGTCGATCATGGTGGGTGGCGAGCAGGCCGACTTCGACGAGGCCCTGCCGATCCTGGAGGCCCTCGGCAAGGTCATCGTGCTCTGCGGTCCGCACGGCTCCGGCCAGACCGTGAAGGCGGCCAACCAGCTCATCGTCGCCGTCAACATCCAGGCGTGCGCCGAGGCCGTGGTCTTCCTGGAGAAGTCCGGCGTGAACCTCCAGGCCGCCCTGGACGTCCTCAACGGCGGTCTGGCCGGCTCCACGGTCCTGACCCGCAAGAAGGACAACTTCCTGAACCGGGACTTCAAGCCCGGCTTCCGGATCGACCTGCACCACAAGGACATGGGCATCGTCACCGACGCCGCCCGCAACGTCGGCGCGGCCCTCCCGGTCGGTGCCGTCGTCGCCCAGCTGGTCGCCTCCCTGCGTGCGCAGGGCGACGGCGGCCTGGACCACTCGGCCCTGCTGCGCGCCGTCGAGCGCCTCTCCGGCCAGCAGGTCTGACGCAGGTCCCCCTGACTTCCGGTCGGCGGCGGCGCTGACAACCTGTCCTGTCGCGCCCAGGCGCCGCCGCCGCCCGGAACACCCCACTTCATTTTCAACAAACTGTTGACGCTGGGTTCGGCGCGAATTTACGCTCCTGAACACCCGCACAGTCAGCGGTGCAGCTCCCGTACGGAAGGTCACCATGTCGAAGCGCGTGCTTACGACCGAGTCCGGCGCCCCCGTCGCCGACAACCAGAACTCCGCCACCGCCGGCGTCGGTGGCCCCATCCTGCTCCAGGACCAGCACCTGCTGGAGAAGCTCGCGCGCTTCAACCGTGAGCGGATCCCGGAGCGCGTGGTGCACGCCCGCGGCTCCGGCGCGTACGGCTACTTCGAGGTGACCGACGACGTCACCGGCTTCACCAAGGCGGACTTCCTCTCCGAGGTCGGCAAGAAGACCGAGACGTTCCTCCGCTTCTCCACCGTGGCCGACTCGCTCGGTGGCGCGGACGCCGTCCGTGACCCGCGCGGCTTCGCCCTGAAGTTCTACACCGAAGAGGGCAACTACGACCTCGTCGGCAACAACACCCCGGTGTTCTTCATCAAGGACCCGATCAAGTTCCCCGACTTCATCCACTCCCAGAAGCGCGACCCCTTCACGGGCAAGCAGGAGCCGGACAACGTCTGGGACTTCTGGGCGCACGCCCCCGAGGCGACGCACCAGATCACCTGGCTCATGGGCGACCGCGGCATCCCGGCCTCGTACCGCCACATGAACGGCTACGGCTCCCACACCTACCAGTGGACCAACGCCAAGGGCGAGGCCTTCTTCGTCAAGTACCACTTCAAGACGAACCAGGGCATCCGCTCCCTCTCCGCCGAGCAGGCCGCCGAGCTCGTCGGCAAGGACGCCAACTCGCACCAGACCGACCTGCTCCAGGCCATCGAGCGCGGCGTCGCCCCCTCGTGGACCCTGTACGTCCAGGTCATGCCGGCCGCCGAGGCCGCCGACTACCGCTTCAACCCGTTCGACCTCACCAAGGTGTGGCCGCACAGCGACTACCCACTGCAGCGCGTCGGCCGGCTGGTCCTCGACCGCAACCCGGACAACGTCTTCGCCGAGGTCGAGCAGTCCGCCTTCTCCCCGAACAACTTCGTCCCGGGCATCGGCCCGTCGCCGGACAAGATGCTCCAGGGCCGGCTCTTCGCCTACGCGGACGCCCACCGCTACCGCCTCGGTGTCAACCACACCCAGCTGCCGGTGAACGCCCCCAAGGCGACCGTGGCCGACAACTACGGCCGCGACGGCTTCATGGCGACCCGCAACGGCCGCCGCACGGACAAGAACTACGAGCCCAACTCGTACTCCGGTCCCTCGCAGACCGACGAGGCGCTCTCCGCCCCGCTGGCGATCCACGGCTGGACCGGCACCCACGCGGCGCCCGAGCACGCCAAGGACGACCACTTCTTCCAGGCCGGTGAGCTCTACCGCCTGATGTCCGAGGACGAGAAGAAGCGTCTGGTCGCCAACATCGCCGGTGGCCTGTCCCAGGTGTCCCGCGAGGACATCATCGAGAAGAACCTCGCGCACTTCGCCGCCGCCGACGCGGACTACGGCAAGCGCGTGGCCGAGGCGGTCCGCGACCTGCGCGAGGACTGATCCACGGCGGTACCCAGACCGCGTACGGCATATGACGGGAGGTCAGATGTCGTACGCCGTCCGGACCGACGGCCCGGATGAGGGGTGGCCGGCGGAACGGACAGCGTGAGGACCGCGGCGGCGACGAGCCAGTGCGGTGGTAAGGGCGGACCAGGCCCCTTCTTGACCTGAAGGAAGGGATCCCGGGCCGACCCGTCGTCACCGCCGCGGTCCCAACGCCCCACCTCCCCCGAAGACTCCGCCCGGCGGCGCGAACGTCCTGTCGCGCCAGCCTCGCACCGTCGGGCGGGCACAACGAGAGCGCGGAACCAGGTTTACGGTCCCTGGTTCCGCGCTCTTTCGCGTTCCCGCACGGCGGGCGGCGCCAGCGCATCGTTTCTGCGGTGAAGATCCACACCCGCACGGGCGAGCGCACCGCGATTCACCGGGTGTGCGCCCCTCCCCCGCCGCTATCCACTCGTACATGATCAAGAACCTGGTGCGGGGCCTCGCCCCGCTCGCCCTCATCCTGTCCCCGCTCGCCCTGCCCTCCCCCGCGATGTCGGCCAACGTCGTCCTCTTCCCCGACGCCCTCGCCGACCTCGTGGAGGCCTCCGAGGACCCGGCCGGCTACAAGGAGTCGGCCTTCCGGCACTGGAACGCGGGTCTGGACGCCAAGGACGGCTGCGACACCCGCTCCGAGGTCCTCCTGGAGGAGGCCGTCGAGGCCCCGAAGACCGGTGCCGGATGCGCCCTGACCGGCGGGAAGTGGACCTCGTACTACGACGGCCAGACCGTCACCGACCCCGCCGCGCTCCGCGTCGACCACGTCGTCTCCCTCAACGAGGCCTGGGAGTCGGGCGCCTCCGGCTGGACCGCGGCCCGACGCGAGAAGTACGCCAACGACCAGGGCGTGCCCGGCACGCTCGTCGCCGTCACCGCCCGCAGCCAGAAGGACAAGGCAGGCCGCGACCCCGCCGACTGGGTGCCGTCGGACTCCGCCCGGTACTGCCGCTACGCGGCCGAGTGGGTGGGCACCAAGCTGCGCTGGGGCCTGAGCGCCGACAAGGACGAGGTGGAGGCGCTCAAGCTGTTCGCCGACGGCCCGTGCGAGGAGACGGTCGTCGTCCGCTCGAAGGCGCCTCGGTGAGGACCAGCGACACGGTGACGGCGAGCGAGGCGACCGCGAGCACCACCATCGCCGTGCGCGGTGAGGTGGCCTCGGCGACGGCGCCCGCGAGCGCCGCGCTCAGCCCCTGCAGGGCGAGCATGCCCGAGGTGTGCAGCCCGAGGGCGTGACCGCTCAGCTCCTCCGGTACGAGGTCGAGCAGCCGCTCCTGGTACAGCAGGCTCGCTCCGTAGCCGACCGCCGAGACGGTCACCGCGACGAGGGCGAGCGGCAGCCCCGGGTCCAGCGCGAAGAGCAGGAACGGGGCGGCCAGGAGCGCCTGCAGCGGGGCGGCGAGCCGGCCGCGGAGCCCGCTCGGCACGAACCGGCCCAGGACCGTGTCCCCCGCCAGCATCCCGAGCGCGCCGCAGGCGAAGAGCAGCCCGGCGCGCTCGGGGTCGTACGGCACGAAGAGCGACTCGCAGCCCACGATCAGCCCGTTCGGCACCCACAGTGCCACGTACACCCGGCGGCGGGCCCGGGAGGACCACAGCTGTCGGTTCGTACGCCAGGTCACGGCCGCCGAGGCCCTGCCCGTGGCGCGCGGGGCACGCCGGGAGAGGCCGAGGCGGGCCACGAGGGCCGCGACGAGGTAGAGGGCGGCGCCGGCGAGCAGGGTGCCGCGCGGGGAGAGCAGGGCGACGAGCAGGCCGCCGGTCGCGAACCCGGCGATCTGGCAGCCGCCGACCGCCATGTTCAGCACGGAACGGCCCAGCAGGTAGCCCTCGCGGGGCAGGACCTCGCCGAGCAGCCCGTAGCGCACCCCGCCGCCGACCGACCCGACGAGGCCCTGGGCGAGCAGGAGCGCGAAGACCGCCACGATCGGCAGCCCGGGCACGGCCGTCGCGGCGGCGCCCACCGCGAAGAACAGCGCCATGCCGGCGAGCGCGGCGCGCGGCGGGAGCCGGTCGGCGGCCGAGAGGAGCGTGGCGGCGCCGAGGAGCTGGGCGAGCGAGGGCCCGAAGAGCGCGAGGGAGGAGAGCAGCGGGGAGCCGGTCTGCCGGAAGACGAGCGTGGCAAGCCCGAGCCCCGCCACGGTCTGGGCGGCGACCTGGACGGAGCAGGTGAGGAAGAGGGGCGTGAACTCGGGCGTACGGAAGAGGCCGCGGTAACTGCGCATGCGGCGGAGTCTGCGGGGGCACCTGAGGCGGCCGGTATTGTTTCGCGCTCCGGCGAAAGAGACGGGTCCGCGCGATGCGGGGAGGGCGGTGTCGGGGGGCGGGGCGAGCGGCCTCGGGAGCGCGGGACAGGCGCCGGCGACGGGCGCACAGGCCGGCGGCGGGTGCACGCGGGCAGTGAGCCGGACGATCGAGGGGGCGGGGCGTATGGGGTGGTGGCGGGTCGACGCGGACGCGCTCGCCGGGAGCCGGTTCCTGATCTCGCCGCTGGCCGAGGTCACGGCCGCGCTCCAGGTCCTGGACCTGCGGGACACCGCCCACCCGGGCGAGCGGGCCTGGCTGGAGACCCATCTGCCCGCCTACCGGGCCCGGTTGGCGGCCGATCCGCTCGACGCCCTGCTCGTCCGGGCGGCCCTCGGCACCTCCTGGAACGCCGACTTCGTGACGCCCACGCCACGGGGTGACCACGAGCCGGACTTCGAGGAGGAGCTGAGTCGGGTGCGCGCGACAGCGCCCTCGGCGGCGGTGGCGGACCTGGCGGTGTCCCTGGGCGGCGGTCCGGTGCCCGAGCCACTGGCCTCGGCACCCGATCTGCCGCACAGGATGGCCGAGTTGCTCAGCTGGGTCTGGCGGGAGACCGTCCTGCCGACCTGGCCGAGGCGTCGGCGGATCCTGGAGGCGGACGTCCTGGCGCGCACGGCCCGGCTGACCCGGGAGGGGTGGGCGGCCGCCCTGGACGACCTCGCCCCGGGGCGCACCCGCTGGCTCGGCGAGGGCCGGCTCCAGGTCAACACCCGTGACTATCCGCCGCGTTCGGCCGCCGGCGCGCGGCTGTTCCTCGTGCCCGTGACCCCGTCCCGGGGCTGGGTGTCGTGGGAGGGCGCGGAGCGCTTCGCGATCGTCTACCCGTGCGCGGGCGCCCTGGCCGACGTGGCGGGCCCGGCCGTGCCCGACGCCCTCGCCGCGCTGCTCGGGGGCGCGCGGGCAGGTGTGCTCGTACGGCTCGAATCACCTCTGTCCACGAGTCAGTTGGTGGCGCTGACCGGGCAGGGTCTGGGGTCCGTCGGCCGGCATCTGAAGGTGCTCCTCGACGCCCGTCTCGTACGGCGTCGCAGGGCGGGCCGGTCGGTCCTCTACGACTGGACGGAGGCGGGCGCGACTCTCGTACGGGCCCAGGGCGGCGGCTGAACGCGAAGCGGCCCCCGCTCCGGTGCTCTCGGAGCGGGGGCCGATCGGCGCGTGGCCGGGATCAGACCTTGAGGGCCTTGATCGCGGTCGGCGCGTGGCCGGGCTCGGTCGCGAGCTCCTCGAACTCGGTGACGTCGCTCATGTCGACCGTCTTGCTCATCGCGATGTTGGTGATCCGCTCCAGGATCGCCTCGACGACGACCGGGACCTGGAACTCGACGGCCATCTTCTTGGCCTGCTCCAGGGCCTCGCCGAGCTTGCTCGGGTCCTCGACGCGGATCGCCTTGACGCCCAGACCCTCGGCGACCTTGACGTGGTCGACGCCGTAGACGCCGATCTCCGGGGTGTTGATGTTCTCGAACTCGAGGTTGACCTCGAAGTTGATGCCCAGGTTGCCCTGCGCCTGCCGGATCAGACCCAGGTAGGCGTTGTTCACGAGGACGTGGACGTAGGGGACCTTGTGCTGGGCGGCGACCGCCAGCTCCTCGATCATGAACTGGAAGTCGTAGTCGCCGGAGAGGGCGACGACCGGGGTCTCCGGGTCCGCGGTGGCGGCACCGATGGCGGCCGGGATGGTCCAGCCGAGCGGGCCGGCCTGGCCGCAGTTGATCCAGTGGCGCGGCTTGTAGACGTGCAGGAACTGCGCGGCCGCGATCTGGGAGAGACCGATGGTGGTGACGTAGCGGGTCTCCGGGCCGAAGGCCTTGTTCATCTCCTCGTAGACGCGCTGCGGCTTGATCGGGACGTTGTCGAAGTGCGTCCGGCGCTGGAGGGTGGCCTTGCGCTCCTGCGCGGAGGCGGCCCAGGCGGAGAAGTCCGGCAGCTTGCCGGCGGCCTTCCATTCCTTGGCGATCTCGACGAAGAGCTCCAGGGCGACCTTGGCGTCGGAGGCGATGCCGTAGTCCGGGGCGAAGATCTTGCCGATCTGGGTCGGCTCGACGTCGACGTGGACGAACTTCCGGCCCTTGGTGTACGCCTCCATGTTGTAACCGGTGTGGCGGTTGGCCCAGCGGTTGCCGATGCCGATGACGGTGTCGGACTCCAGGAAGGTCGCGTTGCCGTAGCGGTGCGCGGTCTGGACACCGACCATGCCGGCGGACAGCTCGTGGTCGTCCGGGATGGTGCCCCAGCCCATGAGGGTGGAGATGACCGGGATGTTCGTCAGCTCGGCGAACTCGACCAGCAGGTCGGAGGCGTCGGCGTTGATGATGCCGCCACCGGCGACGATCAGCGGGCGCTCGGCCTCCAGGAGGAAGGTCAGCGCCTTCTCGGCCTGGGCACGGGTCGCGGACGGCTTGTAGACCGGCAGCGGCTCGTAGGTCTCCGGGTCGAACTCGATCTCGGTCAGCTGGACGTCGATCGGCAGGTCGATGAGGACCGGGCCGGGACGGCCGGAGCGCATCAGGTGGAAGGCCTGCTGGAAGACGCCGGGGACCTGCGCGGCCTCCAGGACCGTGGTGGCGGCCTTGGTGACGGGCTTGGCGATCGAGGCGATGTCGACGGCCTGGAAGTCCTCCTTGTGGAGCTTCGAGACCGGGGCCTGGCCGGTGATGCACAGGATCGGGATCGAGTCCGCGATCGCCGAGTACAGGCCGGTGATCATGTCGGTGCCGGCGGGGCCGGAGGTACCGATGCAGACACCGATATTGCCGGCCTTGGCACGGGTGTAGCCCTCGGCCATGTGGGACGCGCCCTCGACGTGGCGAGCCAGGGTGTGGGCGATGCCGCCCACGTTCTTGAGCTCCCGGTAGAAGGGGTTGATCGCCGCGCCGGGCACGCCGAACGCGTTGGTGACGCCTTCGCGCTTGAGGATCTCAACGGCCGCTGCGGCGGCGGTCATACGGGGCATGGGAGGGCTCCTGCTTCGGCCAGGCGGAAGCGGGTCACCACCGTCTCGGTGGCCCGTTTCCGTATTGCGGAAGTATTGTTCTGCTATACGGAAGCAATGTAGGTCGGGGTGGTGAGAGCCGTCAAGGGAGGGCGCCCGGCCGTTGGCCGAAGTCCCTCCCCTCATGTGGCGGATTGGTGGACGATGGGACCCGGAAGACAGGGGGTTCGGCGTGGGGTTCGGTGTGGGTGACTCGGTTCCGGTGCGCTGCCCGGAATGCCTCCGTACGCAGCCGTACGCCGCGCCGGTGTTCCCGTGCGCGTGCGGCACCCCGGTGGTGCCCCCGGTGATCCCCGGGGCGACGGGCGAGCCGGTCACGCACCGGAACTGGACCGACGAGTGGGTCACGGTCCGCTGCGTCGCCTGCGGCCGCGCGGACGAGTGGCCCCACCCGGAGCTCGGCTGCACCTGCGGCACGGTCCTGCGCGTCCCGGTCCGGCCGGTGACCGGAGGCCCCGGACCGGCGAGGGGCACGGGACCGGGTGCGGGAACGGGGGACGGTACGGGACGGGGCACGGGCTCCGGTACGGGTGCCGATTCGGACACCGGGCCCTGGCGTGTCGTGGACCCGCGCACCGCGGCCGACCCGCGCCCGGGCACCGGCGAGCGCTTCGGCCCCGGTGACGGCCGGGACAGCGGCCCACGAGGCGAGCGGGCCGGCGGCGGGCAGCCCCGCACGGAGCCGGGGCGGGACCCGGACCCGACCGAGAACCGCGCCCACGCCGCCCCGCAGAGCGGCGGCCACCGTGCGTTCGCGGACCGCTACCCCGCGCACATACCGCTGCCTCCCACGGCGCCGCACCCCGCGCCGCCGAGGCCCTCGTTCCGGCCCGTGACCATCCGCACCGCCCGGGACGCGGTCGTCGCGTCCGCCGGCTACCTGCGCTGGCTCGGCTTCCGTGACGTCGTCCAGCCCGAGGAGCGGTCCACCTCCGAGGTCGACCTGCGGGCGCCCGGACTCGTCGCCCAGGTCGACCCGAGCACCCGCCCGGCCGGTCTGCGGGCCGTCGAGTGCCTCTGGCTCAACGGCCTCAGCAGCACGGCCGTGAGCGTCTTCTTCTCGCTCGCCGGCTACACCCCGGAGGCCAGGTCGCGCGCGGACGAACTCGGCATACCGCTCTTCGTCCTCGACCTGACGGGCACCCCCCAGCCGGTCAACACCCCGGCCGACGAACTGGTCACGACGGGCGCGTAGCCCGGCTGCCGGCGGTGCCGACCGCGGTCGGGGGCCGCGCGTAGCCCGGCTGCGGGCGGCGCCGACCGCGGTTGGGGGCCAGGGCGGCCCGTAGGGGGACGCCCTGAGGGCATGAACCCCCACCCGGCTCAAATTAACCTCAGAATTCAGCCATTCCACGCGTGACGATCACCCTCCCCCGGGCACAACAACGTTGGGGGTGGGACGTCATGGGGGCGGACACGTGGTGGTTCATCGGTGCGTCGTGCGGACAACTGCTGCTCGCGCTCGCCCTGTTGCGAACACGCAGCCCGCAGCGGGCAGAACTGCCGCCGCAGGCACTGGCGTTGCTCCGGGGAGGGCCGCGGGCCGTCGTCGTGGTGGCGCTCGTCGCGCTGCACCAGCGCGGCGCGGTCGCGGCCGGCCGGAAGGGCACGATTCGGGCCAACGGCGGGCCCGGCCGGACACGTGACCCGGTCCAACTCGGAGTGCACAGTTCCCTGCGGCGCGCGCTCGGTCTGCGGGTCCTCGCCGCCCAGCCCCGGGCGCGGCGCGCGGTCGACGCGCTGAGGGCCGAACTGGGCCGGGAGGGGCTGCTCCGCCCGCACGGCCGACTGCGGGTCGCGCGCGTGCTGCTCGTGGGCGCGGTGGCGACGGTCCTCGCGGGCCTGCTGATCACCCGGCCCTCCGGGACGGAGCTCGCGCTCGCACTCGCCCTCGGGGCCGTGCCGGCCTGCGCCGCGCTCGCCCTGCTGTTCCTGCCGCCGACCACCCGGGCCGCCCGCCGGCTGCTCGCCGGGCTCCGGGAGCGGCACCCGCTGCCCGCGCACCGGCGCGAGGTGACGGACGGCAATCTGGTCCTGCTGTACGTGGCCCTCTACGGCGACCCCGCGCTCGCGCTGTTCCTCCCCCGTTTCTCGCGCGACGGCGGGCTGCTGGGCCGGGGCGGCGGGGCGGACGGGTACGCGACCGGCCGGGGCTGGTTCGGCGGGCACGACGTGACCGGCGGGAGCGGCGGGGGCGGCGCCGGAGACGGGGGCGGTGGCGGGGGCTCGGGCTGAGGGGAGGGTCCGCGCCATACTCGTCGTATGCACATCCGAGCGGCCGCACCGGCCGAACTCCCGCTGCTCCAGGACATCGAGCGGGCCGCGGGCGAGCCCTTCCGCTCCGTCGGCATGGCGTTCATCGCCGACGACGAGCCCCTGCCGCTGGACGTCCTGGACGCCTACCGGCGCGCCGGCCGTGCCTGGGTGGCCGCCGACGAGGCCGACCGCCCGGTCGCGTACCTGCTGACGGACACCGTCGACGGGGCCGCCCACATCGAGCAGGTCTCCGTGCACCCGGACGCCGCCCGCCGGGGCATCGGGCGCGCCCTGATCGAGCACCTCGCGGCCGAGGCGGCCGAGCGCGGGCTCACGGCGCTGACCCTGACGACCTTCGCCGAGGTGCCCTGGAACGCCCCGTACTACGCCCGTCTCGGCTTCCGCCCGCTCGCCGAGTCGGACCCGGAGCTCACCGTCGGCCTGCGCGCGATCCAGCGGGCCGAGGCCGCCCACGGCCTGGCGACCTGGCCCCGGGTCTGCATGCGCCGCGAGCTGGCGGGGGCCGCGGCGGTCCGGCGGGCGCCCGCCTCGCCGTAGCCCTGCGCCTGGCGTTCGGCTACTCCCCGTAGCGCTGCCGCAGCTCCACCTTCCGCACCTTCCCGCTCACGGTCATCGGGAACTCGGCGAGGATCTCCACCCGGCGCGGGACCTTGTAGTGCGCGAGACGGTCGCGGCAGTACGCGGTGATGTCGTCCAGGGTGGGCGGGTCGGCGGGGTCCCGGGGGATCACGCAGGCCAGGATCTCCTCGCCGTAGCGGGCGTCGGGCACGCCCACGACCTGGACGTCCGCGATCTTCTCGTACCCGTGGAGGAACTCCTCGATCTCGCGCGGGTACACGTTCTCGCCGCCCCGGATGATCATGTCCTTGATCCGGCCGACGATCTGGACGTACCCGTCCTCGCGCATCACCGCGAGGTCACCGGTGTGCATCCAGCGGCCCGCGTCGACGACCTCGGCGGTCTTCTCCGGCTCGTCCCAGTAGCCGAGCATCACGCTGTAGCCGCGGGTGCGCAGCTCGCCGGCGACACCGCGCTCGACGGTGAGGCCGGTGACCGGGTCGACCACCTTCACCTCGACGTGCGGCATGACCCGGCCCACCGTGCCCGTGCGGCGCTCCAGGTCGTCGTCGCGGCGGGTCTGGGTGGAGACCGGTGAGGTCTCCGTCATGCCGTAGCAGATCGACACCTCGGCCATGTTCATCTCGGCGACCACCCGCTTCATCACCTCCACCGGGCAGGGTGAGCCCGCCATGATGCCGGTGCGGAGGGAGGAGAGGTCGTACGAGGCGAAGTCGGGGAGGTTCAGCTCGGCGATGAACATCGTCGGCACGCCGTACAGCGACGTGCAGCGCTCCTCCTGGACCGCGCGGAGGGTGGCGGCCGGGTCGAAGGACGGCGCGGGGATGACCATGCAGGCGCCGTGCGAGGTGGCCGCGAGGTTCCCCATCACCATGCCGAAGCAGTGGTAGAAGGGGACGGGGATGCAGATCCGGTCCTGCTCGGTGTAGGCGATCATCTCGCCCACGAAGTAACCGTTGTTGAGGATGTTGTGGTGGGAGAGGGTCGCCCCCTTGGGGAAGCCCGTGGTGCCCGAGGTGTACTGGATGTTGACCGGCTCGTCGCAGGAGAGCGCGGCGGGGCGCAGCTCTCCGGCCGTACGGGAGAGCAGCTCGTCCCAGGTGGGGTCGCCGAAGTACACCGCTTCCCTCAACTCGGGGCACTTGGGCGCGACTTCCTCGACCATCGCCCGGTAGTCGCTCGTCTTGTGCGTGCGGGACGCGAAGAGCAGGGAGATCCCGGCCTGCCGGAGCACGTACTCCAGCTCATGAGCGTGGTAGGCGGGGTTGACGGTCACCATGACGGCGCCGATGCGGGCGGTGGCGTACTGGACGAGCACCCACTCGGCGCAGTTGACCGCCCAGATGCCGACCCGGTCTCCCTTGACGACCCCGCTGCCGAGCAGCGCACCGGCCAACCTGTCGACGTCCGCACCGAATTGGGCGTACGTCCAGCGGCGCCCGGACGGCAGGTCGACGAGCGCCTCGCGCTCCGGCCAGGCGGCGACGGCCCGGTCGAGGTTGGCGCCGATCGTGTCGCCGAGGAGTTCGGTGGTGCTCGCGCCGTGCGCGTACGACTGGCTCACGCGAGGTCCCCTTCCGCGTACTCCGTGCCCTCGCCGCGCGCGGTGCGTTCGCGCAGTTCGATGCGGCGGATCTTCCCCGAGACGGTCTTCGGCAGTTCGGCGAACTCGATGCGGCGCAGCCGCTTGTACGGCGCCAGGACGGCGCGCGAGTGGGCGAAGAGCGCCCGTGCCGTCTCCGCGCTCGGCTCCCAGCCCTCCGCGAGGACGACGTACGCCTTCGGGACGGCGAGCCGCAGCGGGTCGGGGGCCGGCACGACGGCCGCCTCGGCCACCGCCTCGTGCTCCAGGAGCGCGCTCTCCAGCTCGAACGGCGAGATCTTGTAGTCGGAGGCCTTGAAGACGTCGTCGGCGCGCCCGATGTAGGTGATGTAGCCGTCGGCGTCACGGGAGCCGATGTCTCCGGTGCGGTAGTAGCCGCCCGCCATGGCCTCGGCCGTACGCTCCGGGTCGCCGTGGTAGCCGGTCATGAGACCCACGGGGTCGGCGGAGAGGTCGAGACAGATCTCGCCCTCGTCCACGTCCGCCTTTCCGCTCACCGGGTCGACCAGGGTGACCCGGAATCCGGGGCTCGGCCGGCCCATGGAGCCCTCCTTGAGCCGCTGGCCCGGGCTGTTGGAGACCTGGACGGCCGTCTCGGTCTGCCCGAACCCGTCGCGGATGGTGACGCCCCAGGCCCGCCGGACGGACTCGATGACCTCGGGGTTGAGCGGCTCACCGGCCGCCACGACCTCGCGCGGCGGGTGCTTGAGCGCGGTGAGGTCGGCCTGGATCAGCATGCGCCAGACGGTCGGCGGCGCACAGAAGCTGGTGACTCCGTTCCGCTCCATCTCGGCCATCAGACGGGCCGGGTCGAAGCGCGTGTAGTTGTGGATGAAGACCGTCGCCTCCGCGTTCCAGGGGGCGAAGAGGTTGGACCAGGCGTGCTTGGCCCAGCCGGGCGAGGAGATGTTGAGGTGCACGTCGCCGGGCTCGAGCCCGATCCAGTACATGGTGGCGAGGTGGCCGATGGGGTACGAGGTATGGGTGTGCTCGACGAGCTTGGGGCGGGCGGTGGTACCAGAGGTGAAGTACAGCATCAGTGGGTCGTCGGCACGGGTGACGCCGTCGGGCTCGAAGACACGCGAGGCGCCGACGGCGTCACCGTAGGAGATCCACCGGCCACCCTCCTGCCCCTCCGGCGCCCCGACGACGATCCGGGTGTACTCCCCCGGTACGTCGTCGAACTTGGCGGTGTCCTCGGCGCGCGCGATGACGTGCCGGGCCCGGCCGCGCTCGACCCGGTCCCGCAGGTCGGCCGGGCCGAGGAGCGGGGTGGCGGGGATGACGACGGCGCGCAGCTTCATGGCGGCGAGCGCGGTCTCCCACAGCTCGGTCTGGTTGCCGAGCATGACGATGATCCGGTCGCCGGCCCGTACGCCCCACGAGCGCAGCCAGTTGGCGACCCGGTCGGAACGTTCACTCATCTCGGCGAAGCTGACGCGCGTCTCGGCGCCGTCCTCCTCGACGATGTGCAGCGCGGTCCTGTCGTTGCCGTCCGCGATGACGTCGAACCACTCCAGGGCCCAGTTGAACCGGTCGGGACGGGGCCAGGCGAAGCCTTCGTACGCGGCCTCGTACTCCTCGCGGTGCCGGAGCAGGAAGTCGCGGGCTGCCCGGAACCTCTCCGTCGCGGTGGTAGCCGTCATGTGTCCTCCTCGTTGCGGGACCGGTCACGGACATCGTGTAATCAGTGACCCAGGTCTCACTACCCCCGTTCGGGGGTGAAGGAGTGGTCGCGTGCCCGAGCTGACGGAATCGGTGGAGATGCGGGCGGCGCTGCTGCGGCTGCGCCGGTCCACGGGCCTGGACGTCGTCTTCGGCGGGCTGCTGCGCGACGGGCGGTCGGGCGGCGGTGGCCGGTCCGGCCCACCGGCCCGGCTGCGGATCGCGGAGCTGAGCGGCGCGGTGACCCCCGCGCTGCGGGGCCTCACGATCGCGGCGGGCAGCGGCCTGGGCGGGAAGTGCCTGGCGCTGTCGCGACCCTGCGCGGTCGTGGACTACCCGTCGGCACGGCACATCACCCACGAGTACGACGGCCCGGTGTCGGCGGAGGGCCTGCGGTCGGTGATCGCGGTGCCGGTCGTCGTACGACGCCAGGTGCGGGGCGTGCTGTACGGCGCGCTCCGCGACGCGCTGCCCCTCGGCGACCGGGTCTTCGACGCGGCCGTGGCGGCGGCCAGGGACGTGGAACAGGCTTTGGCGGTACGGGAGGAGGGCCGGGTCGCGGGACTGCCGGTTTCGGGGGCGGGGGGCGGGCGGGGGGCCGGGCCGGGCATGGGGCGGGAAGGCGGTCCGGAAGGCGGGCCCGCCGGTGGATCCGGGGCGTGGTCGTGGGAGGAGATCCGGCAGGCGCACGCGGACTTGCGCGGTCTCCTGCCCCAGGTGGCGGATGCGCGGCTGCGAGCCCGGCTGTCGGAGGTGTGCGGGCGCCTGGAGACGGCCTCGACGGCCCCCGCGGGCCCCACGCCCCGGTCACCGGGCGTGCGCCTGACGCCGCGCGAGCTGGACGTGCTGACGGCGGTGGCGTCGGGGGCGACGAACGCGACGGCGGCGGAACGGCTGGGGCTTCGCCCCGAGACGGTGAAGGGCTATCTCCGCTCGACGATGCGGAAGCTGGGGGCGCACACGCGGGGCGAGGCGGTGGTCGCGGCGCGGAGGGCGGGCGTGCTGCCGTAGGGCAGGCGCGGCCGGGCGCGGCCGGAGGTCGCGGTGCCCGTGGCTACCGCCGGCGTAGCCGCAGATCGCGGTGCCGTGGCTCTCGCTGCCCGCGGCCGGGGATCCACGCCCGTACCCCTACGCGTCGACGACCCCGAACCCGACCTCGAAGGGCACCCCTTCCTCCCCCGTCACCCGCAGCAGGCGCTCGGCCTCCTCGGCGAGCGCGGCGCGCTGCGGCTCGGACGGACGGCCGAAGGGCTGGATGGTCATGGTCGTCCGCTCCTTGGTCTCCTCCAGGCGCCAGAGCCCGGCGAGGAGGCCGTCGAGGAGGAAGACGGAGAAGGCCTGGTTCCCCTTCCACGTGCGGTTCTTCGCCTCGACGGAGACGAAGCGGCGGCGGTCGGCGTGGGAGAGGAGGAGGTTGTCGAACTCGGGGAGGAAGCGCGGCGGGGCCGGGGTGTCGTCGTCGGGGCGCGGGGCCTCGGGGAGGTCGAAGAGTTCGACGCCGTTGTCGTCCTGGAAGGCGAGCAGGCGGGGGCGGAGGCGCTCGAAGGCGTCGCGGAGGCGGGTGAGGCCGCACCAGGTCTGCATGTCCTTGACGGATGCGGGCCCGAAGGCGGCGAGGTATCGGAGGACGACGGAGTCGACGTCGGGTTCGGCTTCCTCGGCCATGTCGAGCCAGGACTGGGCGGTGGTGAGACGGACCTGTCCGCTGCGACGCCAGAGGCCCCGCGGGGTGACCTGGACGAGGGGCAGCAGGCAGCGGGCGGCGACGGAGAGGGACTGCGGGTCGGCGTCGGGCCAGTGGACGAGGAGGGCCTCCCGGATCTCCTTGGGGGTACGGGGCTTCTCCTCGACGAGCGCGCGGGAGAGGTCGGCGAGGAGGTCGAGGTCGACGCCGTCAAGGCCCTCGCGGAAGATCGTGAGTTCGCGTGCGCGGGCGGGCTGGACGAGCGGCCGGAGGGTGAGCACGTCCTCGGCGGTGTGGGTGTGGATGGTGGAGCGGAGGGTGACGATCCGGGCGACCTCGCGGGACTCCATGAGGGTGGAGAGGTGCTCGGGGCGGAAGTCGGCGAGCCGGGCGGCGAGGGCGTAGTACGGCGGCTTGGTGTTCTGCGCCTGGAGTCCGAGGAGGTGGGTGACGGCGTCCTTGGCGGACATCGCGGCGGGCTCCAGGAGGAGCTGGCGGGCCAGCGTGGCACGGCCCAGGGCGCGGGTGGAGAGGACCGGGTTCGTCGAGGTGGAGGCCATGGCGGCACGCTACTCGGACTTGCGGACAGGGTGTGTCCGCAAGTCGCACGTGAGCCGCCCGGCACCGGCCGCCGCGCTGCGGCAATTCACCCCGTATATCCTTCCCGGGAGACCTGGCCACGACCACGCAGACGGAGATGGACCCCACGATGTCGGAGCGTCGCCCCCGCGCAGCCTGGCGCCGCCAGCCCGAACCGCCGGCCGGGACGCCCCGGCCGAAGGCCCAGCAGCAACCGTCCGAGGCGGGGGACGCGGCTGCGGACCGGCCGAGCGTGGTGCAGGCGACGCTGTACCGCGACGGCCGCAAGGTGGCGTCCCCCGACACCCTGGCCGAGACCTTCCGCCAGCTGCGCGAACACCCGGACGGCATGGCGTGGATCGGCCTGCACCGCCCGACGGAGTCCGAACTGCTGTCGCTGGCGGGCGAGTTCGATCTGCACGAACTGGCGGTGGAGGACGCGCTCGAGGCGCACCAGCGCCCGAAGCTGGAACGGTACGGGGACACGCTCTTCGTCGTCCTGCGGGCGGCCCGCTACCTGGACGCCCAGGAGGAGGTCGACTTCGGCGAGCTGCACATCTTCGTGGGCCGGGACTTCGTGATCACGGTGCGGCACGGCGCGGCCCCCGACCTGTCGGCGGTCCGCCACCGCATGGAGAAGGACCCCGACCTGCTGGCCCTGGGCCCGGAGGCGGTCCTGTACGCGATCCTGGACGCGGTGGTCGACGGCTACGCCCCGGTGGTGGCGGGCGTGCAGAACGACATCGACGAGATCGAGACCGAGGTCTTCGGCGGCGACCCGGCGGTCTCGCGCCGCATCTACGAACTCTCCCGCGAAATGGTCGAGTTCCAGCGCGCGACCCGCCCCCTCGTGGGCATGCTGCACGGCCTGATGGCAGGCTTCGCGAAGTACGGCACGGACGAGGAACTCCAGCGCTACCTCCGCGACGTGGCCGACCACGTCACCCACACCAGCGAACGCGTAGACGGCTTCCGCCAGGCCCTGACGGAGATCCTGACGGTCAACGCGACCCTGGTCACCCAGCAACAGAACGCGGAGATGCGCGCGCTGGCGGAGGCGGGCTTCGAACAGAACGAGGAGATCAAGAAGATCTCGTCCTGGGCCGCCATCCTCTTCGCCCCCACGCTGGTCGGCACGATCTACGGCATGAACTTCGACAACATGCCGGAACTCCACTGGGCGGGCGGGTACCCGTTCGCGGTGGTCCTGATGGCAGTGGTGTGCACGAGTCTGTACGTGGTCTTCAAGCGGAAGGACTGGCTGTAGCCGACACAGCCCGCCCCATGAGCGAGGTCGCGACGTGGGCTGCCTCCCTGCAACCACCGAGCGTCCACGAACGGCCGTGCGCTCAGAAGGTGTTGCGGCGACGCATCCGGAAGGGGCGGCCGTCCGGGTCCATCAGCGCGCGGTGCAGGGGCGACGCGAGCAGGCGTCGCGTGGTCGGCAGGGTCGGCGGGACGTAGCGGCGCAGGCGTCCCGCCGGACGCGGCCCGCCGCAGCCGGCCGCGTACCAGTCGTCCAGGGCCGCGGCGGACTGCCCGAACCGGTCGAAGGCGGTCTGCGGGTCACACAGTTCGGTCCCGGTCCCGTCCGGCGCGTCGAGGTGCTCACGCATGAGCTCGAGGCGCAGCCGCCGGGCGAAGGTGCGGGCGCCGTCGCCCAACCCGCCCGGATCGTCAGGCGGTTCGGGATCGCGGCTCCGGTCGAGGACGGTGCAGCTCAGCTCGGAGTCGTGCGTCCACGAGCGCAGGTTGACGTTGTCGGACCCGACTGCGGCCCATACGTCGTCGATCACGCATACCTTGGCGTGCACGTACACGGGTGTTCCGGCGTGGTTCTCCAGGCCGTACACCGCGACCCGCTCCCCGCCCACCCGCCGCAGCTCCTCCAGGGCGGTGATCCGCCCGATGAGGTTCATGGGCCGACTGATCCGGCCGTTCTGGTCCGGGACCGAGGGGACGACAGCGATCAGCCGCAGGCCGGGCTGGGCGCGCAGCGCCCGGGCGAAGCAGGCCACGACCCGCTGGGACCACAGGTACTGGTCCTCCAGGTAGATGAGCGCCCGGGCGCGCCGCAGGGCCTTCAGGTAGCCGCGGGCGATGCTGCGTTCGCCGTCGGGGGCGAAGGGGTATCCCCACAGCAGCCGGTTCGGATAGGTGCGCAACACCTGCACGGCGTGCGTACCGCACGGCGGAGGGTCGGCCTCCTGCGGAGGCAGTTCGCCCGCGCTGGTGTCCTCCCCGTTCCACAGGGCCCGCAGGCGGACCACGGGGCTGCGCGAGAGCGGCGCCGGATCCTCCCACCGCTCGCGGAAGACGGCTTCGACATCGCCGACGGCGGGTCCGCTCACGGCCAGTTGGACGTCGTGCCACGGCGGGTGCGGGCCGTACGCCGAAGCCATGGGCAGCGACTGGCGGTCGCCCCGGTGGGCGGAGTCGTCGTTGCGGTTGTGGCACAGGTCGATCCCGCCGACGTAGGCGACGTCACGCTCCGGGCGGCCCAGGTGGCGCAGGACGACCATCTTCTGGTGGTGCGAGCCGCCGGGCCGTACGCGCAGGTCGAGCAGGCACTCGCCGCCCGAGGCCTCGATCCGCAGGCCCAGCGAGCGGTTCTCCTCCTCGCTGAAGCGGAAACCGTCCAGGTGGGAACGCCACAGCAATCCCTTCACCACAACGCCGCGCTCCGCCGCTTCGGCCAGTACGGTCGCGATCTCCGTACCTGCTCCGTCGAGCCGTTCGTCGGGGTCGCCGCGCCAGTCGGTGAACAGCAGCAGGTCGCCCGCGCGCATCTCCCGGATCCTGGCGAGGAGCTCGGCAAAGTACGGGGCTCCGTGGACCAGGTGGCGGGCGTGGTTGCCCTCGGACCACGCTGTCCCGTCCGCACGGCGCTTCTCCAGCCGTGTGGCGGGGTTTCCGCGTTCTCCTGGCTCGAGCAGCCAGTCCGAGCGGGCCATGCCACGACCTCCTCCGTATACCTACCCGGACCCAGAGCGTTCACCCGGGCGCACGGGTCGGCAGCGGAGCCTCGCAGGAGGCAGGGACTTGCGGAACGGGGGATACTCGGGTAGCAGGACCGCACTCACAGCAGTGAGAGGCTGCCATGATCATCCTCGGAGTGATCCTGCTCGTCATCGGCTTCGTCACCGGCATCTCCATCCTGTGGACCATAGGCATCATCCTGGTCGTCATCGGGCTCATCCTCTGGGTGCTCGGGGCTCTGGGGCACGCCGTGGGCGGCCGGAACCACTACTGGTGAACCGCGCCCGGATGACCGGCCAGTTGCCCCGCCTCGACCGCTTCCCCCTGGTGCCCGCTCCAGGCAGGCGCCGAGTGGACCCACACGCCAGGGACGCGGGACAGGGCGCCCCCAGCAGCGGCACCCGAACCACGGAGTAGAGGAGATTTCCGATGCCCAGGGGTTCCTCCCCCAAGCGCGAACGTCAGTACGAGCACATCAAGGAGTCCGCCGAACAACGCGGCGAGTCCCCGGAACGAGCGAAGGAGATCGCCGCCCGCACGGTCAACAAGGAACGCGCCCGCGCCGGGGAGTCGAAAACCGCCAGCCGATCGTCCCTGCGGGACATGTCCTCGTCCGAGCGAGGCGGCCAACGCTCCCACAGCGGCTCTCAGGGCCCTACCAAGGAACAGCTCTACAACGAGGCCAAGCAGCGCAACATCGAGGGCCGCTCGAAGATGGACAAGGCGGAACTCAAGCGGGCGCTGGGCCGCTGAACCCGCAGTCGGCCTTCTGCCCGGTTCGATGAACAGGTCCGCGGGTACACGCCCTGGCATGGAAGACGTGGACGTCGCATCTGCGGCGATGTCCGAGTCACAGCGGGCGGACCCCGGGCGGGACGTCGACGCCGGCGTCCGAGCCGCACTCTTCGACGTCGACGGAACACTCACCGACACCAATCATCTGCACGTGACCTCGTGGTGGGAGGCGCTGCGGCAAGCCGGACACCAGGTCCCCATGCACGCCGTGCATCGGGCCCTCGGGCTGCCCGGTCCGGACCTGCTGGAGCATCTCCTGGGCCCGGGGCACGGTGAAGCCGAGCAGGCCCGTATGAGGACGGCACACGACGTGCTGTACGCCACCTTCTTCTGCCGGATCGCGCCGATGCCCGGTGCGGGGGACCTGTTGCGCGCGCTCGCCTCCGGCGGCTGGCGCGTCGTCCTGGTCACCTCGGCCTCCGGAGACGAACTGTCGGCGCTCACCGACGCCATCGACGCCGAGGACGCCGTCCACGCAGCCACGAGCGCGGACGACGTGGAACACGGCAAACCGCATCCGGAGCCGGTACGCCAGGCCCTCGAACTGGCCGGCGCGGAACCCGGGCGGGCAGTGTTCGTCGGGGACAGCGTCTGGGACATGCGGGCCGCCCGCCGGGCAGGGGTGAGCTGGTGCGCGGGCCTGCTGTGCGGCGGCATCCCCGCGGCCGACCTGAAGCAGGCGGGGGCGGACAGCGTCCACGAGGACCCGGCGGAACTCCTTGACTCCCTCGCCGGTGGGCCGTTCGCCCGGATCGCCGCGTGAACAGTCCCGTCAGGTCCACGACGGCCTCGTCGCGTGCCTCCGCCGGCAGTCGGGGTGCCGCCCGACGGGTCCGCTGAAGCCGGGGAGCCGCTCGCTCGCCTGCGGCCTTGCCGCCTCCCCGACGTGCCACCGCTCTACATGTGGGGCTGGCCGTAGTACCGGGCGAACTGTTCCAGATAGCTGGGCTCGCCCGCCCGCTTGTGCTCGTCGAATTCAGGGGCGTCCTTGATCTGCTCCTTCGTCCGATCGACGTAGACCTTCTCCTCCACGGTGTCGATCAGTCGGATGGTCCCCGCAGGCAGCAGGACGTGCTTGCCGAAGATCCACGTACCGGTATCGACAACGAGATAGGACGCCCCGACCTCCTCCGAGTGCTTGTCGATCTTCCCGATGGCGCCGTCGGTCGCCTCCACCTTGTAGCCGACGATGTCGGCACCCCGCCGGTATCCCGCGTCCGGGTGATAGCCCCAGATGTCAAACGCGCTCACGGCTGCATCCTTTCGTCGTCGGGTTCCGACCGGAACGAGACAAGGACCCACCGCATCGGCATCGCCGGCGCAGCGCGACGGCCGCGGGCCCGGCCAGGCCCGGCCAGGCCGCCCGTACGACTACGGCCCGCCGTGCTCCGCCCGGCCCCTGCCACGGGGAACGTACTCCTGGCGGTGGCCGGTCCAGCGGTGCCCTCCTTCGAGCGTGGCGGGTCGACACCTGGCCCGCCAGTCGGTTCGTCGACCGCCCGGATCGCTCCGCCCCCGTTGCGCCGGGAGGCACGAAGGTTGCGCCGTTCCAGGTCAACCGCGAGAAGGGCCTAGAACACGCCTCCCGGTTGCCCCGCCCTGCGGCCGCGTTCGTCAGGGGCTGGGGCGTCGCCGTAGGTGTAGGCGCTGCGGATGTGACCGTCACGGCCGTGGACGACGACCTGCGCGGGCATGTGCTCCTTCGCCCGTCCGCGCGCGGAATCGATCGCTTCCTGCTGCGTACGGTGCGGCTCGTGCAGCACCCGACGCCCCTCCCTGCCCTCGACCTGCCACTTCACGCCCGCCGCCGCAGCCCGCTCGCCGGACGGAGTCACGTGGTAGACAGTCGGCTTGGCTGCCATGGCCTTCTCCTCACGGTCGGACTCTCGCGCCCTCAGGCCGGCCTGGAGGTCTCGCCCGTGGGGCGGCGAGGGGCGGTCGACTCCTACGCCACAAACGCGACGATCTTTGGGCTGATTTCAGGCTAGGCATGCCCAGGCAGTGATCGCACGTCCCGGGGGTGTCACAGGCCGCGCGGGTGCCGCGGCAGGGTGGCCGATCGGGGCCCGAGCCGGCTCTTCCCACGCCCCCATCCCCCGGCGCTTAACCGTCGAGCCGTTCACTGAACGCGCTTTGTGCAGGTATGAGCGGGACAATGGGTTGTCCATGCACGCAGTGGAGGAATGACCCGCGAGTGCGTGACAAGACACCAGGGGGAACTGGGAGCCGGTCATGACGGAGAAGGCCAAAGGCAAGATGGAGCAGCTCAAGGGCAAGGGCAAGGAGGCCGTCGGCAGGGCCACCGGGGACGACCGGATGAAGGCCGAGGGAAAGACGGACCAGATCAAGGGCAAGGCGAAGGAAGCGATGGGAAAGGTCCAGGACCGTGCCCGCGGAGTCGAGGACTCGCTGAGGGACAAGGAGCGGTAATCGCACAGAAGGACCGCTTCTTCCGAGGTCAGGGGTTCAGGGGTCTGGCGACGATGCTTGACCTTCGCCCGCCGGGGGTGGTCCAGGTGTGCTGCCACGAGGGGGCAGTTTTCCGCGCCAACCGCCTGTCGCCCGGTCTCGGCCCTCGATGAACTCCTTGAAGCGGTTCAGGTCGCCCTTGATCCGGCTGTCCACCACTCCCAGGGCCAGTCCCGCCGTCTCCGTGACGCCTTCCGGATCGACATCCATGGTCAGAGTCACTCGGGTGGTCTCCTCGTCGAGTGCCTGGAACGTCACCATGCCCTGTTGCCTGACCTCGCCGCCGATGGTGCGCCAGGAGATGCGTTCGTCGGGTCGTTGATCGACGATTTCGGTCTCGAACTCCCGGGTCGCACCAGCGATTCGAGTCCGCCAGTGGCAGACGCGCTCGTCGAGCTGACGCACCTCTTCCACGTCGTCCATGAACCGGGGGAAGTCCTCGAACTGCGTCCACTGGTCGTAGACCTCACGCACCGGAGCGTTCACCTTGATCGTGGCGTGCACCATGCCGTTCGCCTTCTCCGGTTCGCAGAAACGCCGGACAGTTGCGCAGCTACCCGCGAGCGACCGCGATAACCGCAGGGCCACGTCAACGAGGCCGGCCTCCGGACCGGCAGCCGGTCGTGCCCTGACCGGCTCATCCGCTCAGGGGGTGGGGTGCCATTCCGCAAGCACGATGGTGTGCGGTGTCGGCGCGAGGCGCGCGCGGTAGCGGCGGATGCCCCAGGTGCGGTGCTCCAGTTCCGCCGCGACCAGCACCTCGGCCGTGTTCGTACGGTCGGGCACGAGTTCCACCAGCGCGGCCACCGGGTGATCGCCGGACAGCGGAAAGCCATTGACTCGCCGGAACTCCCACTGCGGGTTCGGCTGGGAAGCCCCGTGGCCCCGGACGATCCACTCCTCCCTGGCCGGTCCGGCTCCTGGCGGCTTCTCCACCCCTACGTCCAGCACTCCTGTCGTGACCGTGAAGCTCACGCCCGTCCCGAGACCGGGGACCGCGCGGGTGCGCTCTCCTGGGTCGATCAGGCGCGCGATCGGCTGTACCTCACGCTCCGATGTGGACAGCGCGACACCCAGGGAGGCGTGGCGGAATACGCCTCTGCTCTCCGGTGTCTCAGGGCGGAACGAGCACACCATGAGCAGTTGCCGGAACTCCCGGTCGGGTGTGGACCTGAGGTAGGACAGCCAGCCCTCCGGCGCGCCCTCGTGGTCGGCGGGCAGTACGTCCCAGCCGAAGGTGAGCCTGCCGCGCATCGGTGCGTCATCCACCGGGCTGCCGAGCGTACGCTCCGGCACGAGTTCGACGTCGTGCAGCCGAATCTCGGTCATGCGGCGGCTCCCTTGTTCCTACCGTGCACATAGGTGAACGCTCCCCAGTCACGGTAGTGGGGATACGCGGCACGCGTGGCGAGTTGGGCACCGCGGAAGGCCTGCTCCGGCTCCGCGCCGCGCGCGACTCCGTGGTGCAGGTGGTGGAAGAAGTACGTGGCCGGCTCCGGACGCACGGGCCACAGGCACCCGACAACGGCCTGCGCGCCGGCGGTGATCAGTGCCGAGGGGATGCCACGGACGTTGTCTCCCCGGTCGAATCGGCCGAGCGCCGACTCACACGCGGCGAGTGTGACAAGACGGACGCCGCGCAGGTCGACATCCAGGAAGTCGTACGCGAATACGCGTCCGTCGTCGTCGCCGTCCGGCGTGAGGTAGAGGCAGTGCATCCACGGCGCGTCCTCGTCCAGCTTCCCGTGAACGGCGATGTGGACGACGTCCGCCGTGGACATCTCTGCGCGCAGCCTGTCACGAGTGGCCGCACGACCGGTGAGGGCTTCGGCGCCCACGGCCTCGGCGACCTTCCGCGCGTGCGCCTCCAACGCCGGTTCGGCATGCAGACCGAAGGGAACACCCCCGGCTGGGGAAGCCAGTACAACGGTGCGACGGTCACGCGCAGGCACCTCGACGGGTGCCAGGGCTTCGAGACCGGCGATCGTGGTGACCGTCCAGTCGTCGGCGATCAGACGGCCGCCCCTGCGGCACAGCGGTAGGGGCAGGTAGTGCAGAGCGCCGTGCGGCCAGGCCAGGATTCGGTCCCTGCCCTGGGCGCGCCACTTGTCCCACAGTCCGCTGCCGCCGATCGGCAGACCGGCCGACTCCAGCAGCCGACTGCCCTCCGGTGTGACCTCGCCGAACAGCGGATCGCGTTCGATCTCCGTCCGGATCGCCTCGACCCGGTCCGCGTCCGGGTGCCGGTCGCTGCACTCGTCCGCGCCCTCGCCGAGGTGCACCACGAGCTCCCGGCCCTCCCTGGTGACTGCCAGCAGCACCGCCGCGCCGCTCACCGCCGCGGGAAGGAACCACGTCAACAACACCGTTCGGTCGTCCAGCAGATCATGCACCTTGGCCCAGAGGCGCTGGTCGTCGATGAGTGGCGCCGAACGCCGACGCAGCTCGTCGTCGATGAACGACGAGATGCGCCACCGCAGATTCCGGGCGATCTGCGTGTTGTCGTGGCCGCCAGGACGACGGTCGGCGTCCACGGCGTTCAGCAGGTTCGGCAAGGCGCCGCCGGCAGCGGCGGGCTCCTCCCAGTCTCGCAGCTTGCCGAGGAAGTGCTGGATGTGCGCGGGCAGCACGAGCGGGCCTTCGATCCGCCACCACGCGCCCAGCTCGGAACCCTTGCCCGCCTGATGCAGGCCGAGTACCAGCCCCATCGGCAGCCTTTCGCTCTCCGCGGTGAGCTGCCAGACCGCCGTGTGCACGAGGTCGCGCAGCATCGCGCCGAGTTCGGGCCTGCCGCTCGTGTCGAAGTTCGGCACATCCACGATGATCGCGTACAGCGCGTTCCTGAGTTCGTCGGCGCGGAGTTCGCCCAGTCGCTGCACCAGCGGCACGAGGCTCGCCTGCGCCAGTTCCTCGAAGCCCAGCGAGGCGTAGCCGAGCGCCGCGTACGTGTAGTAGCCCCATGGGAACGGGACTGGGCTGGAGACCGGCTCGCCTGCCTCCGCCGCCTGGTAGTACAGGTCCGCCGTGAGTAGCCGGACCTCCTCGTTCCGTCCGCCGCCCGCCTGTCGCAGCAGAGTGAGCCCCAAGGCCGGCTGCTGTCGGTCGCGGGCGTGGGCAGCCGCATGCAGCAGAGCCGCAGATCGTTGCGCAGGCGTCCAGGACTCCGGGAACGACAGCGACAGCTCATGGTGGGGACCCGGGCATGCGCTCGGGTCGTCGGGCACCACGTGAAGCCTGGCCTCGATCAGCTGCCTGCGGTGGGCGGAGGACCATCGGACGTCCAGCTGCCCCGCCCAGTCCAGCACGGTGCGCAGCAGCCGCCGGTCGCCGTGTTCCCTGGCCAGGTTGACGCCCTGGCTGATCACCTTCGCGGTCACCGTACTGCCATGGGCGGCGACGAAATCGGCCAGTGGCGTCCCGAACACTCCCGTGAGCAGTGCGTCGGTCGTCTCCGGTGACGCCCCGTCCACCGCCCTGAGGAGGAACAGAGCGAGCTCCGGCTCGTCGGCAGCGGACGAGTCGAGCCATGCCGACAGCGCGGCGTCGGCAGCACCGCGGTGAACTCCGTTCTCGTCCGCGAGAATCTGCGCCAGTACCGCCAGCAGCCGAGGCCTCTTCGACCCGCCGCCCAGCTCCAGGGCCCGCACCACCAGGTGTCCCGCTTCCGCCACGAGCCGGCGGGACTCCGTCTGGAACGGCTCCTCCTCGGTGAACCAGGTGCGGTACAGGTCCGCGGTCAACCGAGCGGACCAGGTCGTCAGGAGCGGCTCGCGAGCGTAGTCGTCGGCGGCCAGGTCCTCCGGCCCCCGGGTGGCCATCCGCAACCGAGCGGCAGCCAGCAGCGCGGCTTCCACGTCGGCGGGGTCGCTCAGTCCGTCGATCAGTCGAGCCGCAAGGGCTTCGGACTCCTCGAACACCGCGCGGTCGCACCGGTCCGCCACCAGCTGGATGCCCGCCTCGACCGCTTGGGAAGCAGCGGCCCGCCAGGCGACGTCCATCGCGCAGGCGTCCGCGACCTCGGCGACCAGCCGCCAGTAGACGTACATGAACTCCACCAGGCCCCGGTGATCGCGGAACTCACCCCGGAACAGCAGATCCACCATCTGCTCGGCGGGCATCGTGCCGTGCTCCGCCAGGGCCTGCCGGGTCTCCTCCACTTCGCGTGCACGTCGCTTCGCCTCGTCCAGCGACATGATCCGGTCGCACACGTACTGCGCCAGCTCCATGAGCACGCCGACGGGGTCGACGACGAAGGTGAGCGTCGGCTTGCCGTCCGTCTCGTCAGCGGGCTCACCGAAGCGCACAGACCCGGCGCACACCTGCCCTCGCCTCGTTTCGAAGACCAGCGCGCCGAGCGGATCGTCTGTGGCAGGCAATACGTGGGACACCACCAGCATGACC
Organism: Streptomyces sp. NPDC047981; assembly: GCF_040653315.1. Taxonomy (NCBI): domain Bacteria; kingdom Bacillati; phylum Actinomycetota; class Actinomycetes; order Kitasatosporales; family Streptomycetaceae; genus Streptomyces; species Streptomyces sp. NPDC047981. The sequence goes on from NZ_JBEZNQ010000006.1 coordinate 96,498, forward strand.
GAGCCCGAGGCGTCCGCCGCCTCGCCCCAGCCCGGCGGCCGGTCCACGTCGAGGTCGTGCACGAAGTGCGTACCGTCGGGGCCGAGGACAGACAGCACGCCTTCTTCGTCCTGCGTGACACACCATCGGGGGATGAGAGGCCGGCTGAACGGCAGTTCGTCCAGCGAGAGGAGCGCTGGTAAGCCCCGCGCGTATGCGCGGGTGAACAGGCTGCTTCCCGCTCCGCCGCCCGTGGTGAACGGGCTGATGCCGGCCATGCCGACAGCCAGGCCGGCATGCCGGACACCGTCCACATCGGCGATGAACGCCCACCCGGTGACCTCCCGCGACAGCCGCACGCCATCCCCCTTCGCGCCACCCGTCATCGACAGGTTCCACAGTGGCAGAGACAACGACCGCACCAGCCCGCTTCCCTGACACGGGCGGTTGCTCACAAGGGCGACCATGCGCGCGCGAAGGGCGTGCGTCTCCTGGGTGCCCCAGGGAGAACGAACGGGTGAGTCCCAGTCCCGGCTCCGCCGGACGCCGTGACGGAGAGGGGCGGGTGGCGCGGCGGAGGTTGCCGTGCCACCCGCCCGGTGATCAGTTCGCGTTCACGAGGTCGTGCGCGGGAACGGTCACGGTGCGCTTGCCGGGGGTGCCGCCGAGGACGATCTTCCGCAGGGCGCTGTTGTTGTCGAGGTTGGTCTCCTTCAGGCGCTTGGCCGGGTTGGCCAGGACCTGGATGTAGTAGGTGCCGTTGGGGACGTCCGTGATGTCGAAGGACTGGCCCGGCAGGTCCTGGGTGTAGGTGTCACCGGAGCCGACGTCGAGCACCTCGCGGACGGAGATGGAGTTCTCCTGCCCGCAGGCGGTGGACAGGTCGGTGTTGTACGGGTGCCAGTTGGCGTTCTTCACCGTGTAGTCGACGGCGTCGGTGTTGGCCAGGCAGAAGGCCTCCTTGCCGCTGCGCACCGCTTCCTTCTGGTCCGCCTTCAGCAGCCGGTAGCTGGCGAAGTCGGTGAAATGCCAGTGGACATGGCCGGGGCGCGGGTCCCACTCCATGGTGCCGGTCGGGGTGTAGCCGACCTGCTTGCCGTTGGCGTCGTAGAAGTACTGGTACGCGTCCATCATGGCCTTGCCGGGCGAGCGGAAGCCGTCCACGACGAGCTGGGCGGGACCCGCGTTCCAGACGTTGGCGCTGAAGGCCAGGTAGTCCTTGCCGGGTACGTCCTGGCCGCCGTCGCTGATGGTGATGCCGTAGGCGGGCAGCGACCGCAGGTCGGGCTTGGGGACGTTCGCCGGGACGGAGGCCTTGCCGGTGGGCCGCTGGGACATCGGCTTGAGGGCGGGCGCCTTGCGCGATCCGTCGGTCTGCCCGGCGGTGTCGCCCGTCCGCAGCTGCATGTCGGCGCGCGCGGCCTGCTGCTGCTTCTTCAGCGCCCAGGGCAGGGCCGGCGGGGCGGCCTTCAGCGGTCCGTGGCCGACGTTGTACGAGACGCCCGCACCGCTGGTCTCCGGCGCGCCCGCCTGGGCGGGCGTCGGGGCGTGCCCCGGCCCGTGCCCGGCGTGCGCCGCCGGGGCCTGGTGGGCGGAGCCGTGCCCGGCGTGCTCCCCGGCGGCGGCGGAACGGGCGGCCGCGCCACCCGGGCCCTCCTCCCAACTGCGCTCCTGGACGGTGACCTTGACCGTCGCGGGCTTGTCGGCGATGCCGAAGAGGTCGCGGTACTTCTTGGCGACGCCGATCTTGGCCGTGTACGTGCCGACGGCGAGCTTCAGGGGCTGCGTGTAGGAGCCGGCGTAGGTGTTGGACGCCCATCCCTTCTCGACGCCCCAGACGGAACCGAGGGTGAACGGGTTGGTGGGACAGCTCTCCGGATACTTCGAGGTGGCGGGCGCGTCGGGCCGCACCCGTCCGCTGGCGTTGTTCGGGCAGAAGCTCTCCGCCCGGCTGACGACCTTCTTGCCCGCCTTGTCGGTGAGCGTGATCTCCGTGAAGCCGGGCAGCCCGGAGAAGTCCTTCACGGTGCCCAGCGGCAGCGTCTTGGGCTTGGCCGCCTTTCCGCCGTCGAACACGGTCTGGCTGATGGTCACCGGGTCCTTGTAGGACTTCCTGGTCACCTTGAACTCCAGCGGGCTGCCCTCCGCGGTCAGGTAGGTGCCCAGGTCGAGGTAGACGCCGGGCTCCTCCTTCCACGAGGTGAGCGTGACGGCGTCGGTCGCCGCGATGAGACTCAGCTTGGGCCCCGTCGCGGCCTTCGCCTGGTCCGGCGCGGCGGTCATGAAACCGGCCGTGACGGCCATGGCGGCGACGGCCGTGGTGCCGGCGAGCAGCGGACGCCGCAGCCGGGTGGTGCGCTTGGTGGTCATCGTTCCCTCGTCCTCCGGGTGCTGTGAGAAGGAAGCGGACAGCGGGCCACCGGCCCGGCAGGACTGGGCAGGACTGGGCAGCGCGGGACTGCGGTCGTGCGGTCCGGCCGGCGCGGTGAGAAGCACTCGCTGCGCCCGTGGGGTGAGAGGACGGGACGGGATGCCGGGTTGTCCGGCGGGACCAACTCGTCGGGATGTTGGCCGAATAGCGCCGCGTTGGTGGAAAGAAGACCGTGCCCGCGGACACCTGCGGGTGCCCGCGGGCGCACAAGTGGTGTGACCGGGGAGCCCGTGCCGCGCGTCAGGGGCGTGCGGCGAGGGCTTCGACCTCGAAGAGCACGTCGGGGGTGGCCAGGCTCGCGACGCCGATGAGGGTCTGCGTGGGCGGTTTCGTGCCCCAGACCTCCTGCACGGCCCCGGCGATCGGGCCGAGCTTGCCGACGTCGTGGTTCACCACGTACGTCCTGAGCTGGACGACGTGGCCGAGGTCGAGCCCGTGGGCGGCGAGGGCGACGCCGATGTTGTGGAACGTCCGCTCGACCTGCTCGGCGAAGTCGGCCGAGACGACCGCTCCGTCCGGCCCCGAGCCGTACTGGCCCGAGACAAGCACCAGTTCGGTGCCAGCGGGGACGGTGGCGGTGTGGCTGTAGCCGAACGGGGTCGGGTCGTGCAGGCCGTCCGGGTTGACGAGGGCGTGTGCCATGGGGAGTCGCCTCTCCTGTGCGATGGCTGGGGCAGGTCTGTGTGGTGCGGGTACAGCCTGGCCTGCAATCACGACACCCTGTGTCACGTATTCCGGTAGCGTTCCGGCGTGCGCGCCGATCGGTTGGTCTCGCTGGTGCTCTTGCTGCGGCAGCACGGCCGGTTGTCCGCGGCCACTCTGGCCCGTGAGCTGGAGGTGTCGACCCGGACCGTGCTGCGTGACATCGAGGCGCTGTCCGCCGCCGGTGTCCCGGTCTACGCGGAACGCGGCCGGCACGGCGGTTTCGCGCTGCTGCCCGGTTTCCGTACCGAACTCACCGGCCTCAACCACGACGAGGCGCTCGCGCTGCTGGTCGCCGGATCACGGCGCGGCGCGCAGGTGTTCGGCCTCGGGGCGGCGCTCGCCTCGGCCATGCTCAAGGTGGTCGACGCGCTGCCCGCGAGCTACCGGGCGACCGCCGCGGGCGCGGCCCAGCGGCTGCTCATCGATCCGGAGACGGACCTCCTCGCGCGCCGGTCCGTCGCCGACGAGGTGCCCGACGCCATCGCGGCCGCGGTCCGGAGCGCGGTGTTCGCCGGACACAAGCTGCGCATCCACTACGCGGCCGTGGACCAGGCCCCGCAGTGGCGCACGGTGGACCCGATCGGCCTGGTCACCGTGCGCGACCAGGGCTACCTGCTGGCGACCCGCTCCGGCGCGGACCGCACGTACCGGCTCTCCCGGGTCCTGGCCGCCGAGGAGCTCGCCGAACCCGCGGAGCGGCCGGACAGGGTCGATCTGGACCGGGCCTGGCAGGAGCGCGGCAGGCGGTTCCGTACCGGTGGCGACACCGTCACCGTACGCATGCGCATGGCCCCTGCACGGCGCGAGGAGCTGGTCGGCACGGCGCTCGCCGTCCTGGCCGAGGAGACCGACCCGGCGGACGGGTGGCTGCGGCTCGAGGTCACCTTCCAGGACCCGAGGCACGCCGAGTGGGCCCTGTGGCAACTCGGCACGAGCGGGGAGGCGTTGGCCCCGCAGTGGTTGCGCGACGCGCTGCGCGACCGCGCCACGGCCGTCGCCTGCCGCTATGGGGGTTGAGGGGCCTCAGGCCTCTTTAGCCCTGCGAGCGCGCAGAGTTGACGGTGCGTCATATCGGCGCTCGTCGCCCGTCCCGCATGTCCGGATCTGCAGGGGATTCGTCATGGCGGCCCGGCGGTCCGGCGGCTGACGATGGAGACCTACCGGGACTCGCCGTCTGCGAGGAAGGGAATCGTGGACGGCTCCGCGCATTCGCTCTCCTCTGCTTCGGCGTGCGCCCTCACATCCCTGACGTGTTAGGAGACATCCATGCGTGCCCAGGCGAGGACCCTCACCGCGGTGGCGACCGCGATGGTTTCGGTCGCCCTGCTCGCAGCCTGCTCGGCCGGTGACGCCGAGGCCAAGGGCGACCGGGCGAGCGGGAAGGGCGGCAGCGCCGCCGCCCCGGCGGCCACACCGTCGGCCACGAAGACCCCCTCCGCGCTCCTCTCCTTCCCCGCCTCCGGTCTCGCGTGGAAGGAACTTCCGGGGTCGGGCGGCGTGAAGTACGCGAACGTACGCGGCGATCTCGCGGGGAGCGGCAGCTACGAGGCGTTCGTCCGCTTCCCCGCCGGGAAGGACAACCCGATGCACGTCCACAGCCAGGACCTGCCGACCGTCGTCCTGAAGGGCACGTTCTACGCGGACATCGACGGGAAGCGCGTCCAGTACCCGGCCGGCTCCTACTACCGCCTCCCCGCGGACAAGCCGCACCTGAGCGGATGCGAGAAGGGAGAGGAGTGCCTCCTCTTCCAGTACCAGGACGACCACTTCGACCTGGTCCCCACCAAGACCGGGCAGTAGGAGGCCGAGCGACGACCCGGAGGCGGGACGGGGTCAGACCACGACCCGGTAGTGCGTCGTCAGACGGTGGTCGTCGTCGAGGACGTGGAACGCGAGGCCCGGCGGCTGGTCGCGGTCCGCGGGCCGGTCGCCCTCCCAGGGCATCCGCAGGGTCCAGGTGACGGCGGGTCCGACGATCAGGGGGCGGCCGGCGAAGACGGAGGCGGCCGCGGTGTGGGCGTGGCCGGTCAGGACGGCGACCACGTTCGGGTGCTCCTCCAGGAGGCCGGCCAGCTGTCCGGGCTCTTCGAGCCTGCACGAGTCGGGCAGCGGATGGTGGAGGTCGACCGGCGGCTGGTGGAAGGCGATCAGGGCCGGAGTGGAGGGCGGCAACGCGGTGAGCCGGCTGTCGATCCAGTCGAGCGTCGCCGCGTCCAGGCGCCCCTCGTCGCGGCCGGGGACGGTCGCGTCGCACATCAGGACGGCGGTCCCGGCGATGTGGTGGATCCGGTTGACCGGCCCGTCGTCGGGCTCCTCGCCCAGCAGGGCCTTGAGGTAGGCCGGGCGCGCGTCGTGGTTGCCCGGGCAGGTCAGTACGGGGAAGGGGGCCGCCAGGATGCGGGCCGCCTCCTCGTACTCGGCCTCCTCTCCGTGATCGGCGATGTCTCCCGTGACCAGGACCGCGTCGACCGGCCGCGGGAGGGCCCGCAGGTGGTCCATGACCTGGACGGCACGGCGGGTGGCCCGCTCGCTGCCGTCCAGGTGCAGATCGCTGATCTGGGCGAGCAGCAACGTCATCTCGTATCCCCCTCGTTCCCTGACTAACGGAAGTGCTGTCGTTTTCCGTTAGGTGACCTTAGGGTGTGCGTACAGGTGTGATCAAGGGGCCGCCGTCCGGGCGGACGAGGGGACGAGGAGGACACGGTGAGGAAGGAACGTTGGGTGGCACTGGAACTGGCGAGCACCATCCGCCACGACGGGGCCGGCGGTGTCACCGACGATCTCGCCACCAATCCGGGAACGACCCGCTGGATCCAGGAGCGGGCCGAGCTGCCGGTCCTCGCCCTTCCGGCCGGCGGGATCGAGGCGGACGACGGCCTCAGGACCGAGATCACCGAGTTGCGGCGGGCCGTCCGGACACTCTTCGCCCGGGCGGTCGGGCCCGCTCCGCCCAGCCCTGCCGACGCCCATCGACTGCTCCCGGCCGACGAGGCGCTGGCCCGCCTCAACGCGGTCGCCGCGCGTGAGCCCGTCGTCCCGCAGCTGGACTGGCCGCAGGACGGCGCGCCCGTGGTCCGTCTGCCGTCGACGCAGGAGGATCCCCGGGTGCGGCTGCTGGCCGCCCTGGCCAGGACGGCCATCGATTTCCTGAGCGGGCCGCAGCGCGAGCAGTTGCGCGCCTGCACCGCGCCGCGCTGCGTGCGCTACTTCGTCAAGAGCCATGGACGGCAGGAGTGGTGCAAGCCGTCGTGCGGCAACCGCGCCCGCGCGGCCCGGCACTATCGGCGCGTGCGGGAGTCCGGCGACACCGACGCCACGGCGCCGGGTTCCACCCCGTCCTGACCGGCGCCTGGCCGCCCCGTACGGCGGCCGGACATACTGGAGGTGTGCAATCGCCGTCACTGCTCGCCCGAGGACTGCGGGAACGAGCCGGTGAGGCCCTGCTGCAGCGGGTCGCGGGCCCGACGGCGCACCAGAAGCGCGCCCGTATCCACGGCACGCCGGGGCCTCGATGGTTCGGCCCGGATCGTCCCGTGCGCCGCGTGCACGCCGACGCGTCGATGTACGTCGGGGGTCTCGCGGCCCTGCTGCTCCAGTCGCTCCATCCGGTCGCCATGGCGGCGGTCTCGGCGCACTCCGGCTTCCAGGGGGATCCGTGGGGACGGCTGCAGCGCACGAGCACCTTCCTCGCGGTCACGACCTTCGGAACCCGTGACGACGCGGAGCAGGCGGTACGCAGGGTGCGGGAGGTCCACGCGCGCGTCGTGGGGCGGACGTCGACGGGAGTGCCGTACCGCGCCTCCGATCCGCACCTGCTCACCTGGGTCCACGTCGCCGAGACGTCCTGCTTTCTGCGGGCCCACCAGCGCTACGGCCGCCGCCCGCTCGACATGGCAGGACAGGACGGCTACGTCGCGGACATGGCACTCGTCGCGCGCCGGCTCGGCGTGGACCGGCCGCCCGAGTCGACGGCCGAACTGACCGCCCGCCTGGCCGCCTACCGGCCCGAGCTGCGGGGCACCCCGGAGTCCCGCGCGACGGCCCGCTTCCTGCTGGCCCGTCCGCCGATCCCGCTCCCCGCGCGGCTCCCGTACGCCTTCCTGGCAGCCGCGGCGGTCGCGCTGCTGCCCCGCTGGGTGAGGGCCTCGCTGGACCCGCCGCTCTCGGTGCGCATGATGATGCCCGTCGCCCCGCTCGCCGGGCGCGCGATCATCGGGCTGATCCGCTGGGCGATACCGCCCCTGCCGCTCCCTCCGCCGTCGGACACCGCAGCGCCGCCCGGTGCCCGGTGACCTAGAGTGCGGGTGTGCCGTCGTACAGCATTGGGCAGGCCGCGCAGCTGCTCGGAGTGAGTTCGGAGACCGTTCGCCGGTGGGCGGACGGCGGCAGGCTGGGCATGGAGCGCGACGGGGCCGGCAAGCGCACGATCGACGGTGTGGCGCTGGCCCGCTTCGCGAGCGAGCGCGGCGCCGGACCGCACGCGGTGCCGGAGGACGCTGTGCCGACCTCCGTACGGAACTCGTTCGTGGGCATCGTGACGGCGGTACGGGTCGACGACGTGGCCGCGCAGGTCGAGGTCCAGTCGGGACCGCACCGGCTGGTGTCGCTCGTGACGCGCGAGGCCGTCGAGGAGCTGGCCCTGGAGGTCGGTGTCACGGTCACCGCACGCGTGAAGTCGACCAGCGTGCACATCGACCTTCCGTGACCTCGCCGCCCAGGAGCAGACCGGCCACTCGCATCCACGAGGCAGCGGCCGGGCTGATCTGCTGCAGATGAGAGCTGAACCAGCCCACGGAGCTGCACATGCAGTGGGGGGACGGGCAGCCCTCCGCTCCCTGCCGTCAGGCGGGGCGGGCCGCCCCCGGGTGGAGCGGCGGGGTCGCGGCTGCGGCCCTGCGGTGACGGCGGCGTGTTCTCGGGGCATCGGCGGGGCGGCGGTGGACGATGCGGAAGCGGTGGCTCTCGCGGGCGAGTTCGTGGCCCTCGGCGTCGAGGAAGCGCCCCGTCACCTCGTACGTCCCGCAGCCCCGGCCGACCGGCAGGCGCTCGACCGGCAGCTGGAGTTCGTACGGCCCTCCGGCCCGGAACCCGCCGAGCACGTTACGGGCGGTGGCGATCGTCCTCCCCTCGCGCGACCGCTCCGCGACGAAGGTCAGCCCGTCGACCTCCTCGCCGGTACGGAAGGTCAGGGCGACGCCCACGACCGTCCCCTCCGGCAGCTCGACGACGTCCTGTCCCGGTGCGCCCTGGTCGACGGTGACCCGGCCGAACTCGTCCGACACCAGAGCCACGTTCATCAGCTCGAAGACCGCCATCTCGGACTCACGACCTCTCGCCCCGGACGTCCGCCGCGTTCCCTCCGGTGCCCTCCACGGTACGCCCCCCGAGGGCGGTCACACGGCGTGGCCAGGAGGCCGCAACGCGTCCTCAGGCCGCTGATCCGGAGGCCTCGGAGGCTTCGGAGGCCTCGGAGGTTTCCGTGGCGCGCGCCGCCCGCCGCTTGCGCTGCTGGTCGAGTTCGAACGAGGCGAGGACCGGGGCGGACATGTTCAGCGCGAGGACGAAGGCGTGGGCGGCGGTGCCGCCGTCCCGGACCCGCGTGACCGTCGCCACCAGCGCACAGCAGAACAGCAGCACGGGCAGCCCCCTGCGCCACAACGGCAGGTCCGCGATCCGCCACACCCGGACGCACTGGACCACGTTGAGGACGATCAGGGCCAGCGCGGTGAGTACGAGGAACAGCAGCATGACGGACACGGCGAGCTCCAGAGCAGGCGGAACGGTGAGCGGCGGTCGCCTCGACCCACCGGCCCATGATCGTACCGGCGCCTCCTCCCCCGCCGGGTCCGGCGCGGTTCCTACCCGGCGGTCCTGCGTCAGGCGCGGTTCCTACCCGGCCGCCCTGCGATGCCGGTAGTTCACGGCGGACGCCTTGGCCACCGCCAAGGGGTTCAGGAACCGCAGGGGACCGATCAGGCGGGACGCGAACAGGTGCATGTGCCGCGCCAGCGACGCGTCTCGCGCCGCCGCCGAGAACATCAGCCGCTCCAGGGGGTTGAACGGCCTGGCCTTCGCGAAGTCGGCGGCCAGGTTCTGGTGCGGACCCAGCCGGCGCCGGTGCCTGCGGGCGTACACCGCGAGGGACTTGTCCAGGTCGCCGCTACCGTTCACGGCCGGGGCGACCGCCTCCGTCAGCCACTGCGCGGACTCCAGGGCCCATCCGCAGCCCACGCCCCACAGCGGGTCGCCGGTCAGCGCGGCGTCGCCGATGAGCGCGAGGCCCGGCGCCGTCGCCCTGCGGCTGTACAGAGGGTGGTCGAGCAGTCCGATGATCTTCGAGACGCGCTCGGCGGAGTCGATGGGCGGCGCGTCGGGCAGGCCCCGGACGAAGTCCAGGAAACTGCCTTCCAGGTCCTCCCGGAAGTCCGGCAGCCGCTTCTTGTCCGGGACGACGGCGATGACCGTCACCCCGTCGTCGTTCGGGAACGCGTACGCCATGTCGGGCTCGAGGAACCAGGTGTGCCCGATCCCGTCGCGCAGCGGCAGGTCCCGGTAGTGAGCGAGATAGGCGAACCGGGTGTTCTCGTACTCCCGCGTGGCCACCCCGGCGAACTTCGCCACGGCCGAGTCCTTGCCGTCGGCCCCGACGACCAGACGGGCCCGTATCTCCCGCTCGCCGCGCCGTGTCGAGGCGCGCACCCCCACCGTCCGCCCGCCCTCCGTGACCAGCCCGGACACCTGATGGCCGAGGAGCAGATCGACCCCGGGAGTCTGCGCGGCCCGGTCCCTGATCATCGGATCGAGGACGCTGCGCCGGATGTTGTACGCGTACGGCAGCTCCGGTCCACCCGGTGCGGGCCTCGGCTCGATCCAGCCCCAACGGGTGTACCAGCGCGCGTCGTTGTGCACTGCGCCGGCCTTCTCCAGGTCGGGGACGAGGCCGATCTCCGCCAGCACCGGGTAGGCGTTGGCCGTGATGGAGTGGGTGCACAGGACCTTGTACGCCCCGGGGTCGGAGCGGCGCTCCAGCAGGGCGACGCGGGCACCGCGCCGGGCGAGCAGGATCGCCGCGGCGCTGCCCGCGAGGCTTGCCCCGCCGATGACGACGTCGTAGTCGTCCACCGCACTCTCGGACTCGGTCATGTGCTGATCTCCCCTTCAGTACACAACTGCTGTCAGGCGCATGCCGAATGGTAGTGCGGGATACTGTGCCGCGAACGGTACGTACACGGGGGCGAGGCCGGAAGATGACACTGCGGGACGGGGATCCGCGGACGATCGGCGGGTACGACCTGATCGCCCGCCTCGGGTCGGGCGGGATGGGGACGGTGTACTCGGGGCGGGCCGCCTCGGGCCGGCTCGTCGCGGTGAAACTGGTGCACCAGCAGTTCGCCGACGACCCCGAGTTCCGGACCCGGTTCCGGCAGGAGGTGGCGGCCGCCCGGCGGGTGAGCGGGGCCTTCACCGCCGCCGTGGTGGACGCCGACCCGGACGCGGCGCGGCCCTGGATGGCCACGCAGCTCGTGCACGGGCGGACGTTGGGCGCGCGGGTGAAGAGCGACGGGCCGCTGCGCGGGGCGGAGTTGCGGCTGCTCGCGCTGGGGCTCGTGGAGGCGCTGCGCGAGCTGCACACCACCGGGGTGGTCCACCGCGACCTGAAGCCGGACAACGTGCTGCTCACGGACGACGGACCACGGGTCATCGACTTCGGGATCTCGCGGGCCGCCGGGCAACAGACGCTCACCTCGACGGGCCAGATCCTCGGGACTCCGCCGTACATGTCGCCGGAGCAACTGTCCTCTCCGGCACGGGTGAAAGCGTCGTCGGACGTGTTCTCGCTGGGCTCGGTGCTGGTGTTCGCCGTCACCGGCCGCGGGCCCTTCGACGCGGACTCGCACTACCTGACCGCCTACCGCGTGGTGTCGGAGCCACCGGAGATCGACGCGCTGACCGGCTCGCTGCGGGCCGTGGCCGCCGCATGTCTGGCCAAGGAGGCGGCCGAACGGCCGGGCCCCGAGGAGCTGCTGGCCGCGCTGGCGGAGATCCCGGCGGACGACTGGGAGTCCCCGCTCGCCTCCTCGGTCGCGTCGCGTGTCACGCCGCCGCTTCACGAGGACACGGCCGGGGACGGGACCGGGTCCGGGGACGGGTCCGGGGACGGGTCCGGGGACGGGTCCGGGGACGGGTCCGGGGACGGGTCTGCCGGGCCGCCGACCGAGGACGCGGGTGGGCCGCCGACCGGCGACGCGGGCGGGCCGCCCACCGGACCGGTCGCACGCCCGGTGGCCGAGGCCCGCGCGGTGGCCGAGCGACGCCGGCGCGTGCGTCGGCGCTCCCTGCTCGCCGTGGTGCTCGTGGCCTCGCTGCTGGCCGGCGGCGGGGTCTACGTGCGGTACTTCCAGCAGCCCGGCGGTCCGCGGGACGACGCCACGTCCCCTCCCTCGCAGAGCACCACGCGCCCGCCCGCCCGGCCCGCCACCACCACGACCCTCCCCGCGTACGTGGCCACCGACGGTGGCAGCCCGACCGGCAACTCGGCCTACGCCGACGCGCCCGCCCGGCGCCCCGCCGGCTGGCGGGCATGGAACGGCCGGCCGGACATGGGGGCGTGCGTGTACGCGGACTCCTCGCTGGTGTGCACGGCCCCCGGCCCCGAGGCCGGCTCCGACGACGTGCTGGGCCGCTTCGACGCGGCGACCGGCGAGCCGCTGTGGGGCCAGCTGCTGGAGGACGTCGTGGACGGGCAGGGCCCGTTGGTGGCCCCCGGCGCGGCAGCCGGACGCCACACGGTGATCGTGCTCGGCAGGGACGGGTTCACCGCCCACGACCTCGTCGACGGCGCCGCACGCTGGACGTACACAACCAAGAAGCGGCTGCGGCGGCCGGTGCTCGACGCGGACGGAAGCCGGGTGTTCGCGGTCGACGCCTCCGGGACGGTCACCGCCCTGGAGACCCGGTACGGCAAGGTCCTGTGGCAGCGGACGGTGTCCGGGACCGGGGACGGCCCCCCGGTGCTGCGGGTGGCGGCTGACCGGGTCTACGTCCAGGGGCGGTCCCAGAGCTCCGGCACCATGGCCCACAGCTTCGTGACCGCCCTCGACGCGTCGACCGGGGAGGAGCTGCCGTTCGGGACGCCCGAGGACGGCACCCGGTTCCAGCTGCCGGGGACGTGCGCGACGCGCGGACTGACGCTGGCCCAGGACGAGGGCCCGGGCCCGGCCGAGGGCGAGTCCGACGCCGGGTCCGCGGACGGGGCGACGTTCTTCCTGTGCACCAAGGAGGACGGGACGGGCGTGCTGCGCGGTGAGCCCGCCTGGCGGCGGACCACGGACATCCCGTACTCCGGTACGGCCCTGTCCGGACCGACCTCCGCCGGGGGCAGGCTGTATCTGCTCGCGGCGGCCTCGAAGGACGGCCCTGCCTTCGTCCAGCTCGACCAGAAGTCCGGCGCGGCCGTGTGGCGGGTTCCGCTGGCGAAGGAGTGCCCCGGTCTCACGCGCCCGGAGGCGGCGAGCGCGGTGGTGGTCACCGACGGTCTCGCGTACGTCAGGTGCCGGACCTCGGGGGTGGTGATCGACCTGGTCTCCCGCAGGAAGACCGGCCGTTTCACCGTCCCGGACGGTGGCGTGCCCACCGGCCCGGACGGCCCGGCCGGCTTCCTGGTGGTGGGCGGAGTGGTCTTCACCCCGACCACCGAGGGGTGGTCCGCCGTCGCACCCACCCGGGCCTAGACCGAGGTGGGTGCGACGGCGGGGCCGGGTCAGGCGGCGGGCTGCTGCTGGGTGACGCAGTGGATGCCGCCGCCGCCCGTGCCGAGGCGGTCGATGTTCAGCTGCTCGATGACCCGGTCCGGGTAGAGCCGGGCCAGGGTCGCCCGGGCCGCCTGGTCGGCCTTCGTGTCGCCGAAGTGGGCGCTGATGACGGCGCCGTTGCAGAGGTAGAAGTTGGCGTAGGAGGCCAGGAAGTCCGGGTTGGTGGAGCGGATCTTGTAGTAGTCCGGGCCCTGGAGCTTCATCGTGTCCATGGGGACGCCGTTCGCGGTCGTCGAGGCGGACAGGATGCTGAACTGCTGGCGCGCGTCACGTGCGTAGGCGTCGTTGTCGGAGGCCAGGGGCATCTGTACGAGGGCCTCGCCGGGGGCGAGGAAGCGGGACGTGGCGTCGACGTGGTCGTCGGTGATGTCCTGGCCGCGGACGCCGTCGAACCAGATCATCTTGGTGGCGCCGTACGCGTCGAACAGCGCCGTCTCGATCTGGCGTTCCGTCATTCCGGGGTTGCGGTTGCGGTTCACCAGGCTGCTGCGGGTGGCCATGAGGGTGCCCGCGCCGTCCTGCTCGACGGCGCCGCCCTCGCCGACGAGGTCGGCGGAGGTGAACGGGACACCGACCCAGGCGGCGATCCGCTCGGCCACCAGGGCGTCCTTGGCGTGGGCCTGCTTGTTGCCCCAGCCGTTGAAGTTGAGCCCGACGGCGTCCAGGCCGCCCTGGCCGTCCGTGCGGAAGACGGCGCCGGTGTCCCGCATCCAGGCGTCGTCGACGGGGATGGTGCTGAGGACGGTGACCGCGGAGCCGCACTGCTGGCGGGCCTTGGCCGCGCTGCCGGAGTTCGCGCACATGACGACCGGCTCGTACTTGGCGATCGTACGGGCGATCAGGGCGATGTCCGCCTGGACGCCGCTCAGCTTGTTCCCCCAGATGGAGGTGGAGTCCGGCCAGGCCATCCAGGTGCGGGTGTGGCGGACTTCCTCGTTGGGGACCCGGAAGGTGCCGGCGGCCGCGGTGGCCCGGCCGAGGTTCGTCGTCGTGGCGAGGGCCGCTCCGACGGCGGTCGCTCCGGCGGCGACGAGGAATCCTCGCCTGTTCAGGGATCGCGTCACTTCATCCTCCTGTGTGGGGGTGTGCCTGCGGGGACGACAGCTCCAGGCGGGCCGCCGCGATCCCGTCCGGGTTCCAGCCGGGGCGCGGTACGGAGTCCAGGAGCAGCCGGGTGTACGGGTGGTGCGGCGCGGCGAGCACCTCGCTGGTGGCGCCCGCCTCGACGACACGGCCGCGGTGCATGACGAGGACCTCGTCGGTGACGCACCGGACCACGCCGAGGTCGTGGGTGATGAACAGGTAGCCGATCGGGGTCCGTTCGCGGATCTCCGCGAGCAGGTTGAGGATCTGGGCCTGGACGGACACGTCGAGCGCGGCGACCGCCTCGTCCAGGACGAGGACCGCGGGTTCGACGGCGAGCGCCCGGGCGATGGCCACGCGCTGGCGCTGTCCGCCGGAGAGCTGCCGGGGCAGGGCGTCGGCGGCGCGGGTGCCGAGGCCGACCTGGTCGAGGAGTTCCCTGATGCGGGGCTCGGGGTCGCGGTCGGGGAAGTGCAGCCGCAGGGTCTCCCGCAGGACCCGTTCGACGCTCGTCCTGGGGTCGAGCGAGAGGTACGGGTCCTGGAAGACCATCTGGACCTCGCGGGCCCGGGCGAGGCGCTGGGCCCGGCCGCGCGCCCGGGCGGGCCGGGCCAGGCCCCGTACCCGTACGTCTCCGGTGTCGGCCCGTTCCAGGCCGACGACGATGCGGGCGGTCGTGGTCTTGCCGGAGCCCGATCCGCCGACGATGCCGAGAGAGCCGCCCTCGGGCAGGGTGAAGGAGACGTCGTCGACGGCCTTGACGGCGCCGAAGGTTCTGCTCAGGCCGGCCGCGCTCAGCAGGGGTTCGCTTTCAGGCATCGACGACCGCTCCTTCTTCCGCGAGCCGGTCGCTGTGGTGGCAGGCGGCGGTGTGTTCGGTACGGCCCGGGGCGGGCCTGGCCTCCGGGGCGGTCTCCCGGCAGATCCCGGTGGCGAGGGGGCAGCGGTCGGCGAAGGCGCAGCCGCTGAGCGGGGTGCGCAGGTCCGGCGGCTGGCCGGGGATGGCGGAGAGCCGGCCGCCGGGGGCGGTCAGGCGGGGTGTGGAGGCGAGCAGGGCCGCGGTGTACGGATGGCGGGGGCGCTCGAAGAGGGCTTCGGCTGGGCCGGTCTCGGCGATCCGGCCCGCGTACATGACGTAGACGCGGTCGCTGATGGCCGCCGCGAGGTCGAGGTCGTGGGTGACGAAGAGCAGCCCGGTGCGGAAGCTCGCGCGGAGCCGGGCGAGCAGGGCGATCACCTCGGCCTGGGTGGTGACGTCGAGCGCGGTGGTGGGTTCGTCGGCGAGGAGGAGGGCGGGGTCGCCCATCAACGCGGCGGCGATCACGACCCGTTGGAGCATGCCGCCGGAGACCTGCGTCGGATACTTCTGGAGCGTGCCGGCGTCGAGGCCCACGGCGTCGAGGAGTTCGGTCGCCCGCGCGGTGGCCCTCGGCCCGTCCATGAGCCCGGTCGAGCGGACGCCCTCGGTGAGGAAGTCCCCGATGCGGCGGAGCGGGTTCAGGGTGGCACGCGGGTCCTGGAAGATCATGGCGACGGTGCCGGCGCGCAGCGCGCGCAGCCGGTCGGCGGAGGCGGTGAGGACGTCACGGCCCTCGACCTGGACGGTGCCTTCGGTGGCGGCGCCGGGCGGCAGGAGCCCCAGGGCGGTGCGTGAGGTGAGGGACTTGCCCGAGCCGGACTCGCCGACGAGGGCGACGGTCTCCCCGGGGCCGACGGTGAGGTCGACGCCGTCGAGGACGGGGCGGGCGGTGCCGGGCAGTTCGAGGCGCAGGCCGCGGATGTCGAGCGTGGGCGGCGGGCTCTTGGGGCTCATCGGGCTCTCCTGGCTACGCGGTCGGCCCAGCGCTCGCCGACCACGTTGAACGCGACGACGGTGAGCACGACGAGGACGCACGGCAGGATCGCGGAGAGCGGGTAGCCGTGCTGGATGGCGGTCTGGCCGTCGAAGACCATGCGGCCCCAGTCGGGCGTGAGCGGGGGCACGCCGAGGCCGAGGAAGGACAGACCGGCGAGGTCCATGAGGGCGTAGCCGAAGTTGATGGTGGACTGGGCGAGGACGACGGGGGCGATGTTGGGCAGGATGTGGCGCAGGCAGATCTGGAGCGCCGAGTGCCCCTGCACCTGGTAGGCGCTGACGTACGGGCGGGCCCGTTCGGCGAGGACCAGGGTGCGGGTGAGCCGGCTGACGTACGGCAGGTACGCGAGGCCGAGCGCAGCGACCGGGGCGAGCAGCCCCTCCCCGTACACCGAGACGACGAGGATCGCCAGGAGCATGCCGGGGAAGGCGAAGACGAGTTCGGTCGACCGGGAGAGGACGGAGTCGAGCCAGCCGCCGCGCCAGGCCGCGGCGGTGCCGACGGCCACTCCCGCGAGGGTCGACAGGGCGACGACGCCGAGCGGGCCGAGCAGGGAGGTGCGGGCGCCGAGCAGCAGCCGGGAGAGGGTGTCGCGGCCGGCGGTGTCGGCGCCGAGCGGGTGGTCGGCGGAGGGGCCCGCGAGGGCGGCGCCGAGGTCGACGGCGTTGGGGTCGTGGGGCGCCAGCAAGGGCGCGAGGAGCGCCGCGAGGACGACGAGCCCGACGAAGCCCAGGCAGGCCAGGTGGAGCGGGGAGCGGCCGGAGCGCGCGGTGATCCGGGAGAGTCCGGGGCGCCGGGTCAGGACGGCGGTCATGCGGTGGCCCCTCTCGTGCCGAGGGTGATCCGGGGATCGACCAGCGGCAGCAGCAGGTCGACGAGGAGGTTCACGGCCATGAACAGGGCCACGATGATCAGGGAGACGGCCTGCACGGTCGGGAAGTCCTTGGTCGTGGTGGCCAGTTCGAGGAGCTGCCCGATGCCGCCGATGCTGAAGGCGGTCTCCACGAGGACGGTGCAGACCAGGAGCGTGGAGACGATCAGGCCTCCGGTGGTGAGCACGGTGCCGAGCGAGTTGCGCAGCACATGGCGCCGGATGACCTGGCGTTCGGGGACGCCCCGGCTGCGGGCCACGGTGACGTGCTCGCTGTCGAGGGCGTCGAGCATGGCGGCCCGGGTGACCCGGGCGAGCATGCCGATCAGGTAGAGCGCGAGGGCGATCGCGGGCAGGGTCAGGTGCCACACCATGTCGAGGAAGCCGTCGCCGGCGCCGCCGCTGGGGAACCAGCCGAGCCCGACCGCGAAGAGGCCCTGGAGCAGGACGGCCGCGACGAAGGACGGGGTGCCGACGGCGAGCGCGGTGGCGACGAGCACGGCGGTGTCCGTCCTGCCGCCGCGTACGGCCGCGACCTTGCCGAGCACGAGTCCGACGACGACCACGACGGTGAGCGCCATGGTGATCAGGAGCAGCGTGGTGGGCAGCCGGTCGGCGAGGAGCCGCGAGACGTCGGTGCGATAGGTGAGGGACCGCCCGAAGTCGCCCTGGACGATGTCGCCGAGCCAGCGGAGGTAGCGCTCGGCGAAGGGGTCGTCGAGGTGGTAGCGGGCGTTGATGGCGGCGAGCGCCTCGGGCGAGGCGGAGCGGCCGGAGAGCAGGAAGCTCGCGGGGCTGCCGGGCGCCAGGTACATGGCGCCGAAGACGACGAAGGAGGCGACGAGGAGGGTGGCCGCCATCTCGGCGATCCGTCGGGCGGCGAACCTGAGGAATGCTGCGGATCTCACGGCGCGGCCCCCGGCTGGGTGGCGGGCTCGGCCCCGGCGGCTCCGGAGGCGCCGACGTCGGCGGCCCACGGGTAGTACATGTAGGCGATGGTGGTCGGGGCCCCGGTGATCCTCTTGTTGAGGAAGAGGGCGGTCGGCCACTCGGCCACCGGGATCCACGGCAGTTGCTCGGCGGCGTGCCGCTGGAGCTCGCTCTCGATGCGCAGGCGCCGGTCCTCGTCGTAGGTGGAGACGGCCTCCTCGACGATGGCGTCGTACCGCTTGTCGCTGTACCCGGCGAAGTTGAGGTACGCGCCGGTCCTGAAGTTCGTCAGCAGGTCCAGCGGGTCGGTGATCGAGTCGTAGTAGGTGAGCGGGAACATGTCGATGCCCTCGCGCGCCTCCGGGTCGGTGAAGAGCGCCGTGAAGGCGTTGGGGGCGACGGACTTGAGCTGGATCCGCAGCCCGATCTCGCTGCCCGCGGCCTGCACGGCGGTGGCGAGCAGGGAGACGTCTTGGCCGATGGAGCTGGTGGCGACGGTCAGCGTCTTGCCTTCGGCGCCGGCCTCCTTGACGAGCGCGCGGGCCTTCTCGACGTCCCGTTCGGTGGACGGCAGTCCGGCGAAGGCGGCCTTGCGCACGTCCGGCGAGCCCGCCGCCCAGGCGGCGCGGGTGGTCAGAGAGCTGGTGGCCGTACCGGCGCCGCCGAGCCCGGCCTTGACGAAGCCGGAGCGGTCCAGGGCGAGGGAGAGCGCCTGGCGGACGCGGACGTCACCCAGCGCGCCCCGCATGTTCGTGATGCCGAGGTTGACCGTGCTGAGCCCCTCGCCGAACCAGAGGGTGCCGACGCCGCTGTCCTTGAGGCGTCCGTAGCTCTCGGTGGGGATGAGGTAGCCGCCGTCGGCCTCGCCGCTGAGCAGCGCGTTGGTGCGGGCGGAGGGGTCGGTGAGGAAGCGGAAGACGACCTTTCCGGCCTTGGCCCGGGTGCCCCAGTAGCCGTCGAAGCGCTTCAGTTCGAGCGACTGGCCCTTCTGCCAGGCGCCGAGGGTGAAGGGGCCGGTGCAGGCGAGGCCGCCGGAGGTGCCGTAGTCGGCGCCGGCCGCGGTGACGCCCGCCTTGGAGGCGACGACACCGGCGGCGGTCGCCATGTACTGCGGGAACTGCGAGTCGGGCTTCTTCAGCTTGACGGTGACCTGGAGGGGGCCGGTCTTGCGCACGGAGGCGACGTTCTGGAAGTTCTGCGCCCAGGCGGCGGCGTTCGCGGGGTCCGTCTGCCGGCCCAGGCTGAAGACGACGTCGTCCGCCGTCATCGTCCGGCCGTCGTGGAACCGTACGCCCTCGCGCAGGTCGTACACCCAGGTGTTCGGGTCGGGGTTGGTGGCCTTGCGGGCGAGTCCCGGTTCGAGGGTGAGCCGGGGCGTCCAGCGCATCAGGCTCTCGCAGACGTTGGAGAGGATGGTGTTCTGCGGGTAGTCGAACGCCATCGTGTGGTCGAGCGTGGGCGGTTCGGCGTAGAGCGCCCAGGTGAAGGAGTCGATCTCGCCCGTGGGCTCGGGCGTACCGGCCGAGAGCGCGAACGAGGCACCGGTTCCGTCCGCCCCGGCACGGGGCGGACCGGCGCAGGCCGCGAGGCCGGTGAGCACGGCGAGCGAGGCGAGGGCCGCGAGCGCGGTCCTGGCCTTACGGCGTCCGGGGACGCGGGGCGGGGGCGGTGCGGTGCTCATCGTCGCGCTCTCTTTCGGTACGGCGGGTGGGGAGAGGGTGGGTGCCGAGGGGAGGGAGGGGTGAGAGGGAGGGGTGAGGGTGCGGCGGGGGCGTCGCCGCCGCGGCCCGGTGGCCCTACGCGCGGGGGCGGGGCGCCGGGAGCTGCTGGGTGATGCAGTGGACGCCACCACCGCCGTACGCGATCACCGGGGCGGGGACGCCGACGACCTTGCGGTCCGGGTGGGCAGCGGCGAGCACCTCCATGGCGGCCAGATCCTGGGGCACGCCGGCCACGGGGACCACGAGGCCGCCGTTGGCCAGGTAGTAGTTGAGGTACGAGACCTCGATCTGCACGCCGGCGACCTCGCCGAACGCGGTCTGGGGCACGTCGACGATCTCCAGGGCCCGGCCCTTGGCGTCGGTGGAGACCTCCAGGACGGCGCGGTTGGCGCGCATCCGGGCGTGGTCGGGGTGCGCGGGGTCCGCGGGCAGGGAGACGACGACCTTGCCGGGGGCGGCGAAGGCGCAGACGCCGTCGACGTGCCCGTCGGTCTCGGTGTCGAGCAGTCCGCCGTACGGGAGCCAGATCACCTTCTCGACCCCGAGCCGTGCCTTCAGCTCGGCCTCGATCTCGTCCCGGGTCAGGTCCGGGTTGCGGTTGGGGTGGAGGAGGCACTGCTCGGTGGTGATGAGGGTGCCCTCGCCGTCGACGGTGATCGCCCCGCCTTCGAGGATCATGTCGGAGGCGATGCGGTCGACGCCGAGGTGGTCCAGGAGCAGGGCGCTGATCCGGTCGTCGGAGTCGTAGGGGTGGTGCTTGCGCCCCCAGGCGTTGAAGCGGAAGTCGACACCGGCCCGGTTCCCGTCCTCGTCGAGGACGAAGAGGGGCGCGGAGTCGCGGAACCAGGAGTCGTCGAGGGGCAGTTCGATGACGGTGACGTCGTCACCGCAGTGGGTGCGGGCCTCGCCGCCGTAGCCGGGCGGGGCGACCATCGTGACGGGCTCGAAGCGCGAGATCGCCCGGGCGACCTCGGAGTACTCCCACTTCACGGCGGACAGGACGCCGCCCCACAGCTCCTCGCGGGTGGGCCAGGCCATCAGGCAGCCCTCGTGCTCGTCCCACTCGGCGGGCATACGGAAACCGGTCATGAGAGGTCTCTTTTCGGTCGTTGGAGAGGATGATGGTCTTAACTGAATTTTCAGTCAAGGCTCTGGGCGAGAGGAGGCCGGGGAATCACGGCGAGGCTCCCGAGGCGGGGCCGAGCCACTCGGACGCGGGGTGCACGGTCGGCCCGGAGGGCTCTGCGATGAACTCACTGTGACACTGACTGAAATTTCAGTCAATGGCCTGGGGGCACCTGGGCCGGGGGCGCGCCCGTACCTCCAGGCGCAGGGGCGGAGGGAGCCCGCCCCCTACCGCAGGGACGGAGGGGGCCCGCTACGGCTGCCGCAACCGCGCCAGCTCGACCTCGACGGCCTCCGACAGGAGGGTGCGCGCGTGCTCGATCGCGAGGCCGCCGCTCAGCCAGCGCATGCTCAGCCCTTCGAGGAGCGCCGTGAGCCGTTCCGCGGCCGCCGCGAGCCTGACGGCCGGCGTGAGGGGCTGCACCTGGCCCAGGAGCCCGGCCACCTCCTGCACCCACACCAGGGTCGCCCGGGCGAGGTCCTCGCGCAGGACCGGGTCGAAGACGGCGCTCGCCCTCAGTTCGCCCCAGGCCGTGCTGTTCTCCCGCACCTCGGGGGTGTCCTGGAGTTCGAGGAGCAGGACCTGGTCGAGTTCCTCACGCGGACTCGGCGGCTCCGCTCCGGCCTCCTGCACGGTGGTGTAGCGCTCGGCCCGGTCGTTGATGAACTCCAACGTGTGGCGCAGGATCCCGGTGCGGTCCTTGAAGTGGTAGTAGATCAGACCGGTGGAGACCCCCGCCTCTTCGGCCAGTTCCTCCACGCGCAGCCCGCGGACACCGCGCCGGGCGATCACCCGTGCGGCCGCTTCCAGGATCTGAGTACTACGAGACGCCATGCCACGAACCCTATCCGGCCCGGTCAGCCCTGACGCCGGTACTGGCTCAGGACGAGCGTGACGGGCCCGCCGCCGGCCGCCGAGGGGGCCGCGTCGACCAGCCGGGCCACGACGAGCCGCTTGCCGTCGGCGCTGCGCACGCAGAACGGCCGCTCGTCGGCGAGCTCTTCGTACGGCAGGCTCGTCACGGGTTCCGCGTCGATCCCGCGCTCGCAGTCGGCAGGACCGAGGGCGTACCCGGAGGCGACGAAGGCGTCGGTGTCCTCGGGAAGCACGAACCCGCCCTTGTCGCGGGCGAGATACCAGGCGGCGGTCTCGGCGGGCGCCACCTTCCCGGCCGCCAGGTCGAACTCGTAACCGTCGTCGGGGGCGGTCAGCTCCACGTCGGCGTAGCCCGGGTCGTACGCGACGCCCGCCCCGGCGTCTCCCGGGTCCCCGAGCCAGTACACGGCCCCGGCCGTCACCGCGAGCCCGGCGAGGACGGCGGTCGCGGCCACCAGCGCCGTACGGCCCCGCCGCGATCCGCGGCGGCCTCTGCCGTGCGGGGCGTGGCCCGGCGAAGGTCGGTCCGTCCTGGCGTGCTGCGTGGGGACGTGCGCGGTACGGGCGTGCTCCGTGCGGACGTGCTCGGTACGGACGTGCTCCGTGCGGACGCGGTGCGTGGGGACCGGGGTGGCGGCCCGCTCGTCCGCGGCGGCGGGGGTGCCGGACCGGCGCATGACCTCCCGCCCGACCGCGCCGAACTCGGGCGTCGCGCCCACGGCGGGGTGCGCGCGGACGGCCGCGATCAGCTCGGCCGGAGTGGGGCGCCGCTCGGGCGCCTTGGTCAGGCAACGCCCCACGATCTCGCGCAGTTCCTCCGGTACGCGGGAGAGGTCGGCCGGCTCGTGGACCACGCGGTAGAGGGCCGCCGACTCGGGCCCCGCCCCGAAGGGCAGGGCTCCGCCGGCCACGTAGGCGGCCAGTGCGCCGAGCGCGAAGACGTCGGTGGCGGGCGTCACGGCGTGCCCGAGCGCCTGCTCGGGGGCCATGTACGCGGCGGTGCCGATCCTCAGTCCGGTGCCGGTGAGCCCGGTGGCGTCGGCCGCGCGGGCGATGCCGAAGTCGATGACGCGCGGGCCGTCCTCGGCCACGAGGACGTTGGCGGGCTTGAGGTCCCGGTGGATCACCCCGGCCCCGTGGATGACCTGGAGGGCCTCGGCGATCCCGGCGACGAGCAGCAGGACGGTGGGCGCGGGGAGCGGGCCGTGACGCTCGACCACCTGCTGCAGCGAGGGACCCGCCACATAGGCGGTGGCGAGCCAGGGCACGGCGTCGTCGGCGTCGGCGTCCACCACCTGCGCGGTGAAGAGGCCGTGGATGCGGCGCGCGCTCGCGACCTCCTGGGCGAAGCGCAGGCGGAACTCGGGGTCGGCCGCGAAGTCCTCGCGGACGGCCTTCAGCGCGATGGGCCGCCCGCCCGGTGTGTGGGCGAGGTAGACGACCCCCATGCCACCCGAGCCCAGCCGGGCCTGGAGCCGGTAGCCACCTATCTCGTGCGGGTCGTCGGGCGTCAGCGGCGGGTGGACCGGCTGCGCCACGGGCGGCTGGGTCGAGGACATGGGCTGCTCTTTCGGCGGTACGGAACGGCGGGGCCGATGGGGCGCACGGCACGCCCTGCGCCCGAGAGTGCCTGTTGACTAAAGTTTCAGTCAATCTCGACGGTCGATCTCGGACCCGGTGAAGGAGCAGACGATGGCGGAGCGCAGGACGGCACAGCGCGCGACGAAGGACAGGAAGACGGCGATCCTGGAGGCCGCGGCCCGGGTGATCGCACGGCGCGGGGTGCGCGGACTGCGGATGGAGGAGCTGGCGGCCGAGGCCCGCGTCTCCAAGGCGCTCGTCTACTACCACTTCGGGGACCGCGCCGACCTCCTGCGCCACACCCTGCGCTTCATCGGCGACCGGGCGGAGCGGTACACCCGCGACGAACCCCTGGAGCGCCGACTCCTCCTGGAACTCCAGGACACTCCCGAGGTGCGGGAGAACAGCACGGCCTGGGCGGAGCTGCGGGCCAGCGCCGTCTTCGAACCGGAGCTGCGGGAGGAGCTGGCGCGGGCCGGCCACGAGTGGGTCCGGGAGATCGCCGACCTCCTGGGCGGGACCACCCCGGCGGCCCCCGACGCCGCCCTGGTCGGCGCCGCCGAGCGGCTCACGGTCCTCCTGGAGGGCCTGAGCACCCGGTGGCTGATCGGCCTGCTGCCGGTCGGCCACGCCTCGGAGCTGATGCGGGAGGCGATCACGGCGGAGGTCGAGGCGTTGCGGCGGCCCGGAGACGCGCAGGAGGCCGAGCGGCCGCACCGGCCCGGGTCGCGTACCGCCTGCCCCGTCGGCTGACGAGACGCGACCGCACCGGGCCAGGGACCGCGGACGGGCGCCACAGACACGGACCGCGGACACGGACCGCGGACAGGGCCACAGACACGGACCGCGGACATGGACCGCGGACGGGGGCCACAGACGCCCAGCCACCCGCCCTCGCCATTTGACTGAAAATCCAGTCAGTGCCACAGTGGCGTTCACGGCCACCCCCACTCACGCCCGGCCCAGCCGTCACACCGGCCGCCATCCGCGTGAAGCCAAGGCCCGCGATTCCGCCGCCGCGCCGCGTCACCGCGACCCGTCAGGCCGCCGCCGGATAGTCTCGCCAGCCCACGAACGGAGTACGTTGTGTCCCACTTCCTCCCTTCCCGCCGCACCGCCTTGCGTGCCTTCGCCGGCATCGGCGCCGCCCTCGGCCTCGGTGCGGCAGCCTGCGGACCGGAGGCGCCCGTCAGCGGAGACACCACCACCGCCCCCGGCCGCACCCCGGCCGCCGGTGGCGAGCGCCGCTTCGGCGCCGAATGGGAGAGCCACACGCGTACGTTCATGTCCTGGCCGGCCCTCGCCTCGGTCTGGGAGGACGACCTGCCCTACGTCCGGGAGGACATCGCCCGGATCGCGCGGGCCATCGGGGAGTACGAGGCGGTCGTGCTGATGGCCCGCCCCGACCAGGTGGCGGCGGCCCAGCGGGCGTGCGGGTCGCAGGTCGAGGTCATCCCGCTCGCCGTCGACGACCTCTGGACCCGCGACACCGTCCCCGTCTTCGTCGAGGACGACGGCAAGCTCGTCGGGGTCGACTTCAACTTCAACGGCTGGGGCAACAAGCAGGAGCACGCCAACGACTCCCAGGTGGGCCGCAAGTTGCTCGCCAAGTACGGCATCCCGCGCGAGGTGGCGCCGCTCGTCGCCGAGGGCGGTTCCTTCGAGACCGACGGCGAGGGCACCCTCCTCATCACCGAGAGCTCGATCGTCAACGACAACCGCAATCGCGGGAAGAGCCGGGACCAGATCGAGGACGAGCTCGTCGAGTACCTCGGCGTGGAGAAGGTGATCTGGCTGAAGGGCGTCCGCGGCGAGGACATCACCGACGCGCACGTGGACAGCCTCGTCCGCTTCGTCGCGCCCGGCGTCGTCCTGCTCGACCAGGCTTTCCCGGGCACTCCCCCGGACTCCTGGTCCCGCTCGGCCGACCAGGCCCGCTCGGTGCTCGACACGGCGACCGACGCGAAGGGGCGACCCTTCGAGATCATCGACCTCCAGCAGCCCGACCCCGACCGGATCACCGGCGAGGGCGACGACTTCCTGTCCACCTACGCGAACTTCTACATCGCCAACGACTCCGTGTTCCTGCCCAAGTTCGGCGACCGCAAGGCCGACGCCCGGGCCAAGGCGATCCTCCAGGAGCACTTCCCGAAGCGGGACATCGTGCAGCTGCAGATCGACACCATCGCCTCCGGCGGCGGTGGCATCCACTGCGCGACGCACGAGCAGCCCGGAAAGCCCGCGGCCTGACCGTGACCCGCAGACGACCCCCGTCGCGGCCTCGCGGCGCACTCCTCGGCGCCCTGCTCGTCCTCCTCGCCGTCGCGGCGGCCGTCGTCTGCGGGTTCTGGCTCCAGTACGGCGAACGCCAGGACCTGGACACCCGCTACGAGGCAGGCAGCGCGGCTCCCGACCGGATCGACATCGACGCCACCGTGCAGCGCGTCGACGCGGCCGGCCGGGAGCTGGTGCTGCGGGTCCTGGTGACACCGCGCGGAGCCCTCGCCGAGGCGGGCGGGCTCTCGCCCGCCGAGAACCTGACGCTGCAGACCTCGCCCGCCGTCCGCGGCGACCTCACCTTCCCCGCCCACGGCCGCATCGCCACCGTCGACGTGCCCGTCGCGCTGTCGGGCGGCCCGATCACGGACTACCCCTTCGACACGTACGCCACGGAGCTGGAGTTCGCCGCCGTCCAGGGTGGTGAGAGCGTGCCCGTACGGATGCGGCTCTCCAACGGCGACACCCTGTTCTCCCTCGCCGCCGACGCCTCGGAGATCCGGGGCGCCGCGGTCTTCTCGGTCGAGGCCGCCCGGTCGGGCAGCGCCCTCGTCTTCGCCGTGTTCATGATGGTGGCGATGTGGGCCCTGACGGTCGCCGTCCTCATGGGCGGCTGGTACCTCGTACGCCGCCGCAAGGGCCTGACCTGGCCCGCCCTGGGCTGGATGGCGGCCACGCTCTTCGCCCTCGCCGCCTTCCGCAACACCGCCCCGGGCGCTCCGCCGATCGGGAGCCTGCTCGACTATCTCGCCTTCTTCTGGGCAGAGATACTGATCGCGTTCTGCGTGATCGTGGTGGTCGTCGGCGCCGTGCGGGCGGAGGGCCCGGTGCCGTCGGAGCCCGCGCCCGCGCCCGCGCAGCCGTAGACGTTCAGTCGCCCCGCGCGAGGAGGCGGCCGGTGGGCTCGGCCAGGTTGCCGCGGTCGGCGATGCGCTCACCGCGCAGCCAGGTCGACGTCACCACACCGTGCAGGGTCTTGCCCGCGTACGCCGTCACCCGGTTGCGGTGCTCCAGGTCGGCCGGGTCGACGGTGAAGGTCGCCTCGGGGTCGAGGACGGCGAAGTCGGCGTCGCGGCCCACCTCGATCGCTCCCTTGCGGTCCAGGCCCGCCAGCCGGGCCGGGCCCTCCGCCATCCAGCGGACGACGTCCTCCAGGCTCCGGCCGCGGCGCCGTGCCTCGGTCCAGATCGCGGGCAGGCCGAGCTGGAGCGAGGAGATGCCGCCC
The DNA here is from genome assembly GCF_040653315.1 of Streptomyces sp. NPDC047981. Lineage (NCBI taxonomy): Bacteria > Bacillati > Actinomycetota > Actinomycetes > Kitasatosporales > Streptomycetaceae > Streptomyces > Streptomyces sp. NPDC047981. The sequence goes on from NZ_JBEZNQ010000006.1 coordinate 122,971, forward strand.
CAGGCGGAGGCGAAGTCGGCGGTCTTGAGATCGGCCGTCGACGGCGAGTGGTCGGACACTACGCAGTCGATCGTGCCGTCGATGAGCCCGTCCCACAGCGCGTCCTGGTTCGAGGCCTCCCGGATCGGCGGACAGCACTTGAACTCCGTCGCCCCGTCCGGCACTTCCTCCGCCGTCAGCGTCAGGAAGTGCGGGCAGGACTCGACGGTGATCTTGACGCCCTCGGCCTTCGCGGCCCGGATCAGCGGCAGCGCGTCCGAGGAGGACAGGTGCAGCACGTGGACACGGGCGTTGAGCCTGCGGGCCTGGTCGATCAGGTTCTCGATCGCCGTATTCTCCGCGTCGCGCGGCCGGGAGGCCAGGAAGTCCGCGTACTTCTCCCCCGGCTTCTGCGGAGCCGCGTCCAGGTGGTGCGGGTCCTCGGCGTGCACGATCATCAGGCCGTCGAAGCCGGCAATCTCGGCCAGCGAGTTCGCCAGCTGCTCCTGGTCGAGCTGCGGGAACTCGTCCACGCCGGACGGAGACAGGAAGCACTTGAAGCCGAAGACACCGGCGTCGAAGAGGGGACGCAGGTCCTTCACGTTGTCCGGCAGCGCGCCGCCCCAAAAGCCGACGTCGATGTGCGCCTTCGTACGGGCCACCTCCTGCTTGATCCGCAGGTGCTCCACGGTCGTGGTGGGCGGGAGCGAGTTCAGCGGCATGTCGAGCAGCGTGGTGATGCCACCGGCGGCCGCGGCGCGGGTGGCGGTCCAGAAGCCCTCCCACTCCGTGCGGCCGGGATCGTTCACATGCACGTGCGTGTCGACGAGTCCGGGCAGGACGACGTCGTCGCCGACGTCCTCGAGCCGGGCGCCGGCCGGTACCTCGGCGTCGTACGGCAGCACACCGGCGATCGTGCCGTCGGACACCGCGATCGACGCGGGGGTCGTGCCCTCCGGGGTGATCACACGGGTCGAGCGCAGGACGAGCTGTACTTCGGGCAACGGACGTTCCTCTCCTGGAAGGGGCTGCGGGATCAGCGGGACCTCGGGGGCCAGTTGACGATCCGCTTCGGGCGCGGCGGCGCGTACGTGCGGACCTTCGACGTCGACAGGCCCAGGCGGACGAGGGACTCGGCGATCGTCACGGCCGCCGTCACCCCGTCGACCACGGGGACTCCCGTGCGTTCCACGACGCGTTCGGTGAGGCCGGACATGCCCCCGCAGCCGAGGCAGATCACCTCGGCCCGGTCGTCCTCCACGGCCCTCGCCGCCTGTTCGACGATGGCGTCGACCGCCGCCTTCTCGTCCCGCTCCAGGTCGAGCACGGCGAGCCCGCTGGCCCGCACGGAGGCGCAGCGCGCGCTGAGGCCGGCCGCGTGCAGCCGCTCCTCGATCAGCGGGACCGTGCGGTCGAGGCTCGTGACGACGGAGTAGCTGCGTCCCAGGAACTGGGCGGTGCTCGCGGCGGCCTCCGTGATGTCGACGACCGGGACGTCGAGCAGTTCCTGGAGTCCTTCGCGGCCGTGCTCGCCGTAGCCCGCCTGGATCACGGCGTCGAAGGGCTCGGGGTAGGCGCGGACGGTCTCCATCACGGCGATGGCGGCCAGGTAGCTCTCGTAGTTGCCCTCGACGGACTCCGCCCCGAAGGCGGGGGTCAGCGGGACGATCTCGGTGCCGGGCGAGGCGGCGGAGGCGGCCTGCTCGCCGATGGACGCGGTGATGGACGGCGTGGTGTTGACGTTGGCGACGAGGATGCGCATGGCTGTTGTCTTCCGTACGTTCCGACGGATCTGCTGGACCGGTTCGACGCGGTGGCTCATTCGGCGGCGACGGCGATGGACTCGCCGTCCACGTCCTGGATGGGGGCCGTGCGGTCCGCGATCAGCGCGTACACGACGGCGGCGAGGACGGCGCCGACGAACCAGGAGAACCCGGCCACCGCGTGGAAGAAGGGCACCAGGGCGACGACCACGGCGATGCCGGCGCTGGGCACGAAGGCGGCGACGGCCCGCGGGTTGAAGCCGCCGCAGTAGTGGTACTCGCCCCGCGGGTCCTCCGTGTAGAGGTCGGGCACGTTGACCCGGGACTTCCGCAGCAGCCAGTAGTCGGCCATGATCACGCCGAAGAGCGGTCCGAGCAGGGCGCCGAGCCCGCCGAGGAAGTAGTTCACGACGATCGGGCTGTCGTAGAGGTTCCAGGGCAGGATCGCGAGGCCGATGACCGCGCTCACCACTCCGGCGCGGCGGAAGTTCAGCCGCCGCGGGAACAGGTCGATGAGGGCGTAGATCGGGGCCACGAAGTTGGCCAGCAGGTTCACCGCGATCGTGAGGGCGATCAGGGCGAGCGAGGCCGTCGCGAGGAGCGCCATGTTCGGGATGGTGCGGACGATGTCCGTGGGGCTGGTGATGACGTGCCCGTCGAGGGTGAACTGCGCGCCGCTGAGGACCACGACGATCACCGCGAAGAACAGCATGTTCACCGGTATGCCGATCACGTTGCCGCGCACGATCGAACTCCGGCTGGTGGCCGACCGGGTGAAGTCGCAGAAGTTCAGGACGAACGTCCCGTAGATCACCACCCAGAGCGCCGCCGCCTGGAGGATCTGGAGCCACATCGCTCCGCCGGTGAGCGGTGCGTCGACGGAGACGGAGATCGAGGCGTCGGCCCGCACGAACATCCAGACGGCGAGGGCGCACATCGTGATCAAGGTGGTGGGCGCGGCGAAGGCCATGTACCTCCGGATCATCTGCATGCCGTAGCTGACGATGAGGAGCTGGAGCGCCCAGAGGGACAGGAAGGTGATCCAGTCGAGGGTCGACTGGCCGAGGAAGGAGTTCCCGTCGAGGCCGGCCATGCCGGGGAACATCGCCAGGAGCAGGGCGCTGAGGACGGCGGAGGCGAGGTAGGTCTGGATGCCGAACCAGGCGATGGCGACGATGCCGCGGACCGCCGCCGGGATCTTCGCGCCCCTGATGCCGAAGGCGATGCGGCTCATGACGGGGAAGGGGACTCCCGTCTTGTGGCCCATGAACCCGGAGAGCGTCAGCAGCAGGAAGAGCAGGACCGACGCGAGGACGAAGGCGGCCAGGATGCCCCAGATGTTCAGTCCGAGCGCGAAGAGGCCGATGGCGAACGCGTAGTTGCCGAGGCTGTGGACGTCGTTGGCCCAGAGGGTGAAGACGTTGTACGCGCCCCAGCGGCGGCCTTCCCTCTTCGTGGGGGCCAGGTCGTAGGTGTACAGAACGGAGCTAGCGGCTCCGGTGGTCGTCGGGTGCGACCGGTCCTCCACGGCAGTCATCGAGCAGGCCTCGCAGATCATAGGGAGTTTCCACAGAGTGGAACTTGAATTCCGCGAGACAGAACGTAGTTTTCGCCAAAGAGAGCGTCAACAGCCGGGGCATTCTTCGTAGGATCGTCTGATTGAATGGGCGGAGGGCCCGCTTCCGCGCCCCATGGGCGGGGCGGAAGCGGGCCCTCCGGTGGAGCGGACGCCGATTCAGCGCGGGTGCCGGCGATACCACTCCTCCGCGAGGAGCCGGTACGAGCGGACCCGGTCGGCGTGGTCGTGCGTGATCGTGGTGATCAGCAGCTCGTCCGCGCCCGTCGCCTCCTGGAGCTGCTCCAGGTGGTCGGCGACCCGGGCGGGAGAGCCGACGAACTGGGTGTCCACGCGGTCGGCGACGAGCGTCAGGTCCGCCTCGGTCCAGTCGTGGTCCAAGGCCTCGTCCGGGGTCGGGAACGGGATGGCGCCCTCGCCGGAGCGGATGGAGCGGACCCAGAGGCCGTAGCCGGTGGCCAGCTCGCGCGCGGTCTCGTCGTCCTCCGCCACGACGACATCGGCGGAGACGCTGACGTACGGCCGGTCGAGCCGCTCGGACGGCTTGAAGGCGGCGCGATAGCCCTCGGCCGCCTCCAGGACGGTCGCCGGGCTGACGTGGTAGTTCGCGGCGAAGCGCAGCCCGTTGCGGCCCGCGACCTCGGCGCTCGTCCCGCCGCTGCTGCCGAGGATCCAGACCTCCACCTCCGCCCCCTCGCCGGGCACGGCGTGCACCTCGACCCCGTCGGCGGAGCGGTACTCGCCGCGCAGCAGCGCGAGGATGTCGTCGACCTGTTCGCCGTACTCCTGGGAGCGGGCGCCGGGCAGGTGCAGGAGCTGGTGCTGGGCGCGGAAGCGCGGCGAGTCGACGAGGTGCTCGAAGGAGAACCGCGGCGGGATCGCGAGGCCGTTGGGCGCGCGCCCGGCGACCACCCCCGTGGCGGTGTCGGCGGACCCGGGCGGCGGACCCGAAGGGCGCCCACCGGAACGGCCGAGGCCAAGGTCGAGACGCCCGGGGTGCAGGGCGTCGATCAGACCGAACTCCTCGACGGTGGACAGGGCCGTACGGTGACCGAGCTGTACGGCCCCCGAACCGATCCGGATCGTCGAGGTGGCGGAGGCGGTCAGGGCCAGAACCACGGCGGGCGAGGCGCCGGCCACCCCGGGGTTGAGGTGGTGCTCGGCGAACCAGTAGCGGGCGTAGCCGAACCGCTCGGCCTGCCGGGCCAGGTCGATGGTGTTGCGCAGCGCCTCGCCCGCGGTCGAACCGGACGATATCGGGACGAGGTCGAGGACCCCCAGCGGGATGGCGGGCATGAACGGTGCTCCTCTAGCTGTGGTCGGGGGCGGGGGTGGCCGGGCCGGCATCGGCCGCGCCGGCCTCGGCCCGGACGGCGACGGCCGGGGTGACGTCGGCCGGGGTGACGTCGGCGCCGAGGACCGGGGCCCACGGGAACGGCGGGTCGGGGATCTCCCGGCGCAGCACCGGCGCGATGTCGGACTGGAAGCGTTCGAGGGACGCGCGGTGCCGAGCGTCCGTCAGTCCGCCCGCGTCGGCCTGCAGATGGAGCACGCTGTGCCCGAACCGCTCGTGGTAGCGGTGCACCTTGTCGATGATCTGCTGCGGGCTTCCGATGAGCGCCGAGCTGCGCTCGACGAAGTCGTCAAGCGTCCGGAACACCGGCTCGACGCCCTGCTGCTTCTGGAACGCGAGGCTCGCCTCGAACACCGGCCGGTACGCGGCGATCGCCTCCTGCGAGGTACGGGCCGTGTGGAAGCCCGCCGTGCCCGCGCCGACGACGGCGCGGGCCGGGTCGTGGCCGTGGTGCTCCCAGCGCTCGCGGTAGTGGCGGACGAGCGCGGCGTACGGCTCGATGGGGTGCGTGACGTTGGCGGAGAAGAGCGGGTCCCCGTAGCGGGCGGCCAGGTCGACGGAGTCCTCGCTGGTCGCGCTGCCGTGCCAGACGCGGATCGGGCGCTGGAGCGGCCGCGGCCACACCTCGGCCTCGTCCAGGCCCGGCCGGAAGCGCGGGGCGGCGGTCACCCGGTCCTCGCGCCAGATCCGGCGGAACAGCTCGTACCCCTCGGCGTTGCGGTCCCACTGGTCCTCGGGCGTCACGTGGAACAGCTCGCGCTGGGCGGTGCCGTTGCCCTTGCCGATGATCAGGTCGAGCCGGCCGTCCGACAGGTGGTCCAGGGTCGCGTAGTCCTCGTACGCGCGCACCGGGTCGAGCAGGCTGAGCGTGGTGACGGCGGTGAAGAGCCGGATCCGGGAGGTGCGGGCGGCGATGTGGCTGAGGAGGACCGGCGGCGAGGAGGAGAGGAAGGGCCGCTCGTGGCGCTCGCCGACGCCGAAGCCGTCGAAGCCGAGTTCCTCGGCGAGCACGGCGTTGTCGATCACCTCGCGGAAGCGCTCGCGCGTCGACTTCTTGACGCCCGTGACGGGATCCGGGGCGTGCACGACGAGGGTGATGGCCAGGAACTTCACGACGCGGCCCGCCCGTTCCGCGCATGCGCGCGGTCCTCGGCCCGCGCGCGGCCGTCGGGGCGGGGGCGGGCGTCCGGGTGGGCGAGACCGAGATGGTCCCGGAGCGTGCTGCCGGTGTACGCGTGGCGGAAGACGCCGCGCTCCTGGAGCAGCGGCACGACGGTGTCGGCGAACGCGTCCAGGCCGCCGGGGGTCAGATGCGGGACCAGGATGAAGCCGTCGGCGGCGTCCGCCTGGACGAGGGAGTCGATGGTCCCGGCGACGGTGGCCGGGGAGCCGACGAAGGTCTGCCGGGAGGTGGTCTCGATGACCAGCTCGCGGATGGACAGCTTCTCCGCCTCAGCGCGGGCACGCCACTCCCGGGCGACCGCGAGCGGATCGCGGAACATCCGGACGCTCGCCCGGCCCTGGACCACCGTGTGCTCGCCGGGGTCGGGGTCGATGTCGGGGAGCGGACCGTCCGGGTCGTAGCCCGACAGGTCCCGGTTCCAGACCTGTTCCAGGTACGCGAGGGCCGTCCGGCCGCTGACCTGCTGCCGGCGCACCTCGTGGGCCAGCTCCCGCGCCTCGGCGTCCGTGTCGCCGAGGACGAAGGTCGCGGCGGGCAGGACGAGCAGTTCGTCGTGCGTGCGCCCGTGGCGGGCGAGCCGCCCCTTGACGTCGGCGTAGAAGGCGCGTCCCGCGTCGAGGTCGCCGTGCCGGCTGAAGATCGCGTCCGCGTCCGCCGCGGCGAACTCGCGGCCCTCCTCCGAGTCACCGGCCTGGAAGATCACCGGCCGACCCTGCGGGCCGCGCGGCACGTTGAACCGTCCCGCGATGTCGAAGTGCCGTCCCCGGTGGGCGAAGGCGCCCGCCTCCGCGTCCTTCAGGAAGATCCCGGCCGCCGAGTCGGCGACGAGCTCGTCGCCGCGCCAGGAGTCGAAGAGTTCGCGGGCCGTGGCCAGGAACTCCCTGGCTCTGGAGTAGCGCTCCTCCTGCGGGAGGAAGCCGCCGCGCCGGAAGTTCTCGCCGGTGAACGCGTCCCAGGAGGTGACGACGTTCCAGGCGGCGCGCCCGCCGGAGAGGTGGTCGAGGCTCGCGAACTGGCGGGCCACCTCGTAGGGCTCGTTGAAGGTGGAGTTGATGGTGCCGGTGAGGCCGAGGTGCTCGGTGACGGCGGCGAGCGCCGACAGGACGGTGAAGGTGTCGGGCCGCCCGACGACGTCCGACTCGTAGATCCGGCCGCCCTGTTCACGCAGCCGCAGCCCCTCGGCGAGGAAGAGGAAGTCGAACTTGGCGCGTTCGGCGGTCCTGGCGAAGTGGACGAAGGAGCTGAAGTCGATGTGGCTCCCGGCGCGCGGGTCGCTCCACACGGTGGTGTTGTTGACGCCGGGGAAGTGGGCGGCCAGATGGATCTGCTTACGGGGCTTGCCCGTACTCGAACTGCTCATCGTCGTACGGCTCCTGCTGTTCGCGCGGTCGTGTAGCGGTTGTCCGGACGGGCGAGCCCGAGCAGCCCGCGCAGGGTGTCCGCCTCGTACGCGGTGCGGAAGGCGCCCCGGCGCTGGAGCTCCGGCACCAGCTCCCGGGTGATCCGCTCCAGGTCGTGGGCGAGCACGCCGGGGCGCAGCCGGAATCCGGTCAGGCCCGCCGCCCGCCACTCCAGGAGCAGGTCAGCCAGCTCGGCGGGCGTCCCCGTGAAGATCGTGGCGTCGCTGGTGAGGGCCTCGCCCGCGAGCGCGTCCAGGCGGGCCTTGCGGGCCTCGGCCGCGCCGGGCTCGGCGTCCAGGAGGACGACCAGGTCGCCGAAGACGTGCACCATGTCCCCGGCGCGCCCGGCCGCGCTCTGGGCGGTACGGATCTCGCCGACGAGAGCGCGGGCGTGCTCGGCGTCGCGCGGGGTGACGTAGCCGATGTCCGCCGCGCGGCCGACGAGCCCGTAGGGGATGCTCCGGTGCGCCAGGGCGCTCACGACGGGCTGGCCCTGCGGCGGGCGGGGTGTGATCGAGGGCCCTCGGACGCTGAAGTGCCGGCCCTCGAAGTCGACGGGGTGGAGCCGTTCGCGGTCGACGAAGCGCCCGGTGGCGACGTCCCGTATCTCCGCGTCGTCCTCCCAGCTGTCCCAGAGCCTGCGCACCACCTCGACGTGGTCGGCGGCCTCGTCGAACAGTTCGGTGAGGAGGTCCTGTCCGGCGGGGGTGCCGTACTCCTCGACGCCGAGCCGTGGAAGGGTGCGGCGGCCGAAGTGCGCGGCCTCGTGGGGCCGCCCCGAGACCTGGATCCGCAGTCCGGCGCGGCCGTTGCTGACGTGGTCGAGGGTGGCGATCGCCTTGGAGATGTGGAAGGGCTCGGTGTGGGTGGCGATCACGGTCGGCACGAGACCGATGTGCCGGGTCAGGGGCGCGATCCGGGCGGCGAGGAGCACGGCGTCGAGCCGGCCGCGCACCTGGTCGGTGCGGTCGTCGGGGTCCGTGGGGTGCGAGGACTGGGGACCGAGCGCGTCCTCGATGGTCACGAAGTCGAGCAGGCCGCGTTCGGCCTCGGCGACGAGGTCGGCCCAGTAGCCGGGGGTGAACAGCTCGTGGGGGCGGGCGCCCGGCTCGCGCCAGGCGGCCGGGTGCCAGCCCGCGCCGTCGAGCGCGACGGCGAGGTGCAGGGGGTCGGGGGCGGAGGACTCGGAGACGGTGGACGGGGGTGCGGACACGGCGGGGGTGCCTTTCTGCGCGGGCGACGGTACGGGGCAGGCCTGCGGGCCCACCGTCAACCGGCTGCCGCGAGGACGGCCGTACGGCCTCCGAGCGCCTCGGAGAACCGGTCGACGACCTGGCCGAGAGCCCGCGCCGGGCCCGGGGCGACGGTCAGGGCGCCGTCGCCGCCGACCGCGATGTCCTTGTCGAGCGTGAACCAGCCCTGGACGATGTGCGCGGCGCCCATGGAGCTGAGCACCGGGCGGAGCGCGTAGTCGATGGCCAGGACGTGGGCCGTCGTCCCGCCGGTCGCCAGCGGCAGCACCGTCTTGCCGGTGAGCGCGTACTGCGGGAGCAGGTCGAGCAGGGACTTGAGGAGACCGGAGTAGGCCGCCTTGTAGACGGGCGTGCCGATGACGACGCCGTCGGCGCGGTCGAAGAGCGCGGTCGCCTCGACGATCGCGGGGTGGGTGAAGTCGGCGCCGAGCAGGGCCTCGGCGGGCAGGGTGCGGACGTCCAGCGGGACGACCTCGTGGCCCTGGGCGGTGAGGCGCGCGTCCAGGTGGCGCAGGAGCCGGGCGGTGCGGGAGGTGGCGGAGGGGCTTCCGGAGACGGACAGGACGGTGGCCATGGCGGACCCTTCGGAGAGGCGTGGAGTGGGGACGGCGCTACTTGTTGGTCCTGGGCAGGCCGGGCGGGTTGATCTCCGAGCGCGTCACAGCCTCGGCGGAGAGCCCCCAGCGCTTCAGCACCTCGGCGTACGTGCCGTTCTCGATGACCTGGTTGAGGGCGTCCGCGAGCGGCTCGACGAGTCCGCTGTCCTTCTTCGTGGTGGCCGCGATGAGGCCCTGGAGGGAGGCGCCGGCGCCGGAGTAGGTGCCCACGACCTCCGTCCTGCCGGTGCTCGCGGCGTGGTAGGCGGCGGTCGGGTTGGGGCCGAGGAAGAGGTCGATGCGGCCGGACTGGAGGGCGAGGTAGGTGTCGGAGGCGTTCTGGTAGTAGGCGATGTCGACCTTCTGGCGACCGGCCTTCTCGTTCTCCTTGCTCCACTCGACGAGCAGCTTCTCCTGGTTGGTGCCGCTGCTCACCGCGACCTTCTTGCCGGCCACGTCCGCCGGTCCCGCGACCTTCAGTCCGCTGCCCTTCTTCGCCTCGAAGGCGAGGTCGTCCTTGCGGTAGGTCGCGAAGTCGTACTTGTCCTTGCGCTCCTCGGTGACGGTGATGTTGGAGAAGCCGACGTCGTACTTGGCGCTGTCGAGGCCGACGAAGATGTTCTCCCACGACACCGTGTTGATCTTCGGCTTGAGCCCGAGGACATCGGCGACCAGATACGCCAGGTCGGTCTCGACTCCGATGACGGTCTTGTTGTCGGTCGCGTAGAAGGTCAGCGGCGCCGCCGAGCCGGAGGAGTCGACGATCTCCAGGGTGCCTCTCTCGCGGATCTTCTCCGGGACCTTGGCGGCTATGGAGTCGACCTTGGCGGTGGTGACGCGGTTCTGGTCCGGGCCGAGGTTGATCTTCGTCGTGGTGCCGGTCGCTCCGGCGACCTCCGTCGTGCCGCCGTCGGAGGGGTTGCCGCAGGCGGTGAGGGCGAGGGTCAGGACGAGGCCGAGCGCAGCGGAGAGGGAGGTGCGGCGGGTGAGCGAGGTGGTGGACACGGTGGTGCTCCTTACGGGTCGAGGGGGTGGTGCGGAGTTCAGAGGACCTTGGACAGGAAGGCGCGGGTGCGCTCGTGGCGCGGGGCGTCGAGAACGGCCGAGGGCGGGCCCTGCTCCACGACGACGCCGCCGTCCATGAAGACCACGGTGTCGGCGACCTCTCGGGCGAAGCCGATCTCGTGGGTGACGACGACCATCGTGGTGCCGGTGCTCGCCAAGTCCTTGATGACGTCGAGGACTTCACTGACCAGCTCGGGGTCGAGCGCCGAGGTGGGCTCGTCGAAGAGGAGCACCTTCGGTTCGAGGGCGAGGGCGCGGGCGATCGCCACCCGCTGCTGCTGACCGCCGGAGAGCTGGCGCGGATAGGCGTCGGCCTTGTCGGCGAGGCCGACCCGTTCCAGGAGCCGCCGGGCGGTCTCCTCCGCCTCCTTGCGGGGGCGGCGCAGCGCGGAGACGGGCGCCTCGACGAGGTTCCCGAGCACGGTCAGGTGCGGGAAGAGGTTGAAGTTCTGGAAGACGAACCCGATGTGGGTGCGCTGGCGCAGGACGTCCTTCTCGCGGAGCTCGTAGAGCTTGTCGCCGGAGCGGCGGTAGCCGATGAGTTCGCCGTCGATGGCGATCCAGCCCCGGTCGACCTTCTCCAGGTGGTTCACGGTCCGCAGCAGGGTGGACTTGCCCGAGCCGGACGGCCCGAGGATCACGGTGACCTCGCCGGCCCGCACCTGGAGGTCGACTCCGCGCAGCACCTCCAGCGGGCCGAAGCTCTTGTGGACGCCGTGGACGTCGACCATCACCTCGCTCATCGGGTGCCTCCCAGGGGCTCTGCGGTTTTCGGGTGTTCGAGGGGCGGGGCGGGCAGGTCGCGCCGGGCCGCCGCCGTCCTCAGGTCGTGGAGGAAGCGCCGGGACCGCTGGAGCGGGGTGGGCGGAGGGGTGCGGTTGCTGCCCCGGGCGAAGTGGCGCTCCACGTAGTACTGGGCCACCGAGAGGACGCTGGTGAGGACGACGTACCAGGCGGTGGCGACGAGCAGCAGCGGGATCACCCGGCCGTTGCGGCCGTAGATCACCTGCACCTGGTAGAAGAGTTCGCCGATCGCCATCACGTAGACCACCGAGGTGCCCTTCAGCAGCCCGACGATCTCGTTGCCCGCGGTGGGCAGGATGGCCCGCATGGCCTGCGGCAGCACGATCCGGCGGATCTGCCTCAGCCGGGGGATCCCGAGCGCGGCCGCGGCCTCCAGCTGCCCGTGGTCGACGGCGAGCACGCCGCCCCGGACGATCTCGGCGGCGTACGCGGCCTGATGCAGCGTAAGACCGATGATCGCGGCACCGATGGTGCCGATCAGGCTGTTGCTGTCGACGGACCAGAAGACCGGGCCGAAGGGGATGCCGACGCCCAACCGCTCGTACAGGGCACTGAGGTTGAACCAGAACACCAGCTGGACGATCATCGGGATCGACCGGAAGATCCAGATGTACGTCCAGGCCACGGTCTGCAGCACCGGGCTGTGCGAGAGCCGCATGAAGGCGAGGACGGTACCGAGGAGGAAGCCGAGGACCGTGGCGTACGCGGTGAGCTGGAGGGTGACCCAGACGGCCTGGACGATGGTCTCGGACAGGATGTAGTCGCGGAAGACGTGCCATTCCCAGACCGGGTTGGTGGCGAGTCCGTGGATGAACTGGGCGACCAGGACCGCCACGGCGACGGCGGCCGCCCAGCGGGCGTAGTGGCGGACGGGGACGACCTTGAGGGCGGACGGGTCGGGCCGGGCCGGTCTGCCGGGTGGGGCGTGGGGGCCAGGGCCGGAGGGCGGGGCGCTCGCGGCGGGGGCCGGGTCGGTGGTGAGTCCCATCGTGGTCACCTGCTCAACTCTTCTTGTGCTCGGGAGGGTTGATCCGCGAGGTCTCGATCGCGGACTCGGAGGTGCCCCACTTCTTCAGGATCCGGGCGTACGTGCCGTCCTTGATCAGCTCGTCGACGGCGGCCTGGAAGGCGGGGGTGAGCGGGGAGCCCTTCTTGAAGGCGAAGCCGACGTCGAGGCGGTGGAACTCGCCCAGGAAGGTGGTCTGCGAGGCGGGTTGCGCGGCCTGGTGGCGCAGCCCGTTGATGGTCGACATCACGACGTCGATCCGGCCCTGCTGGAGCGCGGTGAGCGTGGCCCCGTTCTCGGAGTAGACCTTCACGTCGTACGGCTTCTTCCCCGCCTCCGCGCAGACCCCCTTGCGCGCGGTGAGGGTGGCCTCGAAGGTGGTGCCCGCGCCGGTGCCGATGGTCAGCCCGCAGAGCTGGGTGAGGTCGGTGACCCCGGTGCCGAGCGCCGTGTTGCCCTTCTTCACGGCGAAGCCCTGGCCGTCATTGATGTACGTGACGAAGTCGATGGTCTTCAGGCGTTCCGTCGTGACGCCGAAGTTGCCGGTGCCCACGTCGTACTTGCCGCTGCCGAGCGCCGGCAGGATCGTCTCGAAGGAGGCGTCCTGCCGCTCCAGCTTCAGCCCGAGGACCTTGGCCACCGCGTCGGCGAGGTCGATGTCCTGGCCCGCGGGCGGCTTGTCCGGGCCGTTCGGGTAGTACGCCCCGGGCGGGAAGCCGACCGAGCTGCCGACCCGGAGCGTGCCCGCCGCCCGGACGTCGCCGGGGAGCAGGGCCGCGGCCTTGTCGACCTTCCGTACGGCGGCGACGGGGTCGTCGGCCGGCGGGGCGGACGCCCGCGCGCCGGCCGGAGTGGCGGCGGTGGAGCCGGACCCGCAGGCGGTCAGCGCGAGGACCGGGAACAGCGCGAGGGGGACGGCGACGCGCAGCCGGGTGGAGAGCGCGCGTATCGGCGGGAGGTTCACTGGTCGGCGGCCTTTCCGGGGAGGTCCGAGGGGAGGTGTTCGCGCAGGTCCGAGGCGAGGTCCTCGGGGACGGCCGCGGGGAGGTTCTTCTCGAAGGGCAGGAGGCCGAGGGTCTCCGGGTGGGCCTCGGTGTCGAACAGCGGTGTGTAGCCGGTGACCAGGTAGAGGCCGCGCGCCTCCGGCTGGCGCGGGCCGGTGGTCAGGTAGATCCGCCGGTAGCCGCGGTCGCCCGCCGCGCGCTCCAGTTCGGCGACGACGCGGCGGGCCAGGCCGCGCCGCCGGTGGGCGGAGTGCGTCCAGATCCGCTTCAGTTCGGCCGTTTCCGGGTCGTACCGGCGGAAGGCGCCGCCCGCGACCGGTTCGCCCCGCTCCAGGAGGAGGATCAGCGCGCCGCCGTGCGGCTCGGTGAACTCCTCGTCGGGATAGCGGGAGAGCTCGGTGTGGGCGTCCTTGCCGTAACGGGCGCTGTACTCCTCGCCCAGCTCGCGGATGAGCGGCTCCACGCGCGGATCGGAGACGGGGACCTGAATGACCGTCACCTCGCCGTTCGAGGTGAGGGGTGGGACGGTCTCGTCGACGTACGTCATGCCCACACCGCCGCGAGCGTCGGATCTTCCGCCGGCTTCTCGCCCCGCGCGCCCTGCGCACCCCGCGCGGCGGCGCGCTCGGCGTCGCGCTTGGCGACCTCCTCGCGGACGATCGGGATCACGAACCGGCCGAAGTCGACCGCGTCGCCCAGCAGGTCGTAGCCACGCGCGGAGAGGATGTCGACGCCGAGGTCGTAGTAGTCGAGCAGCGCCTGGGCGACCGTCTCGGGGGTGCCGACCAGGGCGTTGGAGTTGCCCGCGCCGCCGGTCGCGGCCGCCGTCGGGGTCCACAGCGCGCGGTCGTACCGCTCCCCCGCCTCGGCGATGGCGATCAGCCGCTGCGAGCCGGTGTTCTGCGGCGCGTCGCCCCGGTGGTGCCGGACGACGCCCTGCGCGCGCCGGGCGCGGATGGCGCCGACCGTGCGGTGCGCCTTCTCCCAGGCCAGCTCCTCCGTCGGGGCGATGATCGGACGGAACGCCACCTGGATGCGCGGCACGTCGGCGCGGCCCGCGGCCTTCGCGGCGGCCTTGACCGCCTCGATCTGCGCGGCGGTCTCCGCGAGGGGTTCGCCCCAGAGGCAGTAGATGTCGGCCTCGGCGCCCCCTGCCGCGTACGCGGCGGGCGAGGAGCCGCCGAACGAGACGCCGGGCCTGGGCTGTTGGACGGGGAAGACATCGCTGACGAAGTCGTGGAAGCGGTAGTGCTCGCCCTCGTGGTCGAAGGGCTCGTGCGTGGTCCAGATCTTCTTGACGATCCGGATGTACTCGCGGGTGCGGGCGTAGCGCTCGTCCTTGCCGAGGGTGTCGCCCTCCCGCCCCTGCTCGTGGTCGTTGCCGCCGGTGATGAAGTGGACGGTCAGCCTGCCCTCGCTGATCTGGTCGAGGGTGGCGAAGGTCTTCGCGGCGAAGGTCGGGTAGGAGACGTTGGGCCGGTGCGCGAGCAGGATCTGCAGTCGGTCGAGTCGGCTCGCGACGTACGCGGCGGCCGGCGCGGGATCCGGCGACCCGGAGCCGTACGCGAACAGGACCCGGTCCCAGCCGTGGTCCTCGTGCGCCCGGGCGAGCCGGAGCGTGTACTCCTTGTCGAACGCGGCGCCGGAACGCGCGGTGGTCTCGGAGCCGTCATGGGTGGCGGCGATGCCAAGGAACTCCACTGGCATGGGAGATGGCCTTTCCTCGGGTCCTCGGCGGCCGCCACCCGTCGGACAGCGCCTGGGCACGCCGGGGCGGGCCCTGGGCGCGGCCGGGTACGGCGGCGCTTCGGGGCAGAAGCGGGAGGGTGAGCAGGGGTGATGACGCCCGGGGCCCGGTGGGCCTCGGCCGAGGTGGTGGTTCGGTGGTGGCAGCGGCGGCGGCGCGCGTCACGTCGCCGTCACGCGGGACCTGCCGTACGGGGCGGCCGTACGGCGGTCGTGCGACGACGTGGGAGAACGGCCCGCGACGGGGTTACCGAGGGAGGGAATGGGCCGGTCGGACGGCCCGCTGCCGCGTCAGGCGCAACACGCGGCGGACCACACACGACCGAAGTCGATGTGGTCGCGAGTGACCAGGCGCTGATCGGCATCCATGCGACCCATTCAGCAGCACATCGCGACTCTCGTCAACCATGGCCCGGCTCCACGGCCGGAGTTGGGCGAAACGTTTGCGTGGTTGACACAAACGAGAAGCGGCCGCCTACGATCGAGCCAGGAGCGGCTCCGCCTCGTGCTGCCGCCGCCCCGCCGCGTTGAGGGACGCGGTGCGTGTGATGACGCCGTGTCCGAGGGTCCGCCCACCCGCGCCTCCCTCTCCAGGAGCCCCCGATGGTCCCGCCCTCCGCACCCTCGACAACGCTGAAGGCCACCGGCACCGGCCTCGGTACCCCCTCCCCCGGCCCCGATACCGATCCCGATCTGCCGCGCATCGTCCCCCGCCGGCGCGTCGGCCGACTGGTGACCGCGGTCGTCGCGCTGCTGGTCTTCGCGCTGGTGGTCAACTCCGTCGTCCGCAACCGTGCGTTCCAGTGGGACGTGGTCGGCCAGTACTTCACCACGGCCGCCGTGCTCGACGGGCTGCTGCTCACCCTCTGGCTGACCGCCGTCGTGATGGTGCTCGGCTTCCTCCTCGGCACCCCGCTGGCCGTGATGCGCCTCTCCTCCAACCTGGTCCTGTCCACCTTGAGCTGGGGCTTCGTGTGGATCTTCAGATCCACCCCGCTGCTGGTCCAGCTGTTGTTCTGGTTCAACATCGGCGCCCTGTACCCGACGCTCGGCCTGGGCATCCCCTTCGGCCCGGAGTTCCTCACCGTCAAGACGGTGAACCTGCTCGGCCCCACGCTCACCGCCGTCATCGGACTGACCCTGCACGAGGCGGCGTACGCCGCCGAAGTGGTGCGCGGCGGGATCCTGTCGGTGGACGCGGGCCAGACCGAGGCCGCGCAGGCGCTCGGCATCGGCAGACGGCGCACCCTGCTCCGGATCGTCGTCCCGCAGGCGATGCGCTCGATCGTGCCGACGGCCGGGAACATGCTGATCGGCACGTTGAAGGGCACGAGCATCGTCAGCGTCCTCGCCGTGCACGACCTGCTGTACTCGGTACAGCTGGTCTACAACCAGACGTACCAGGTCATCCCCCTGCTCATGGTCGCCACGGTCTGGTACGTCGCGGTCACGACCGTGCTCAGCACGGCGCAGTTCTACGTCGAACGCCATTACGCGCGCGGGTCCGCCCGCGCCCTGCCGCCGACCCCGCTGCAGCGGCTCCGGGTCCGGCTCACCGCCCTGCGGCGCGTCCGGGGCCGTACGCGATACTGACGGGCATGCGGATATCGGCCAGGGCGGACTACGCGGTACGTGCCGCACTGCAGCTCGCAGCGGAACGGGACGACGAACCTCTGAAGACGGAGGCCATCGCCGAGGCCCAGGACATCCCCCACAAGTTCCTCGAAGGCATCCTGAACGACATGCGCCGTGGCGGCCTCGTCGTCAGCCGGCGGGGCGGCAACGGGGGCTACCGGCTGGCGAGACCCGCGGGGTCCATCAGCATCGCGGACGTCATACGTGTCGTGGACGGGCCGCTGGTGTCGGTACGCGGGGTCCGCCCACCGGACCTCTCGTACACCGGGGCCGCCGAGTCGCTGCTGCCGCTGTGGGTCGCGCTGCGGTCCAATGTGCGCGAGATCCTCGAAGGTGTGTCGCTCGCCGATGTGGCGGCTGCGGAACTCCCCCTGGAAGTAACCGAGTTGGCGAGCACACCGGACGCCTGGACGAACCCCTGAGGAAGGCGTGACACACCCCTGACGGACGGCCTGGTCTCATCGAGCGAGACCAGGCCGTCCGTCATGTGAACACCCCCTTGGGGCGCGCGCCACCTTCTGCCACGATCCCTATCAACCAGGTAGGAGAACTAGGGATCCGCGGGGGTGGCCGACGTGTGCAAGCGAATGTCCGACCGTGCGGTCCACGTCACGCCCCTGTTGACCTCCCGCCGCCACATCGACCTCGGCCGCCACTCCAGCGCCATCTGTCGGACCGCCTGAGACCCGTCCGCACTCTGCGCGGATCCGTCCACCCTTTGAGACGTCCGTCGCGCTTTGTCGCGCGTACGCACCGTCACACCCGTTTCCGTACAGCTCCGTACATATCCGTACAGCTCCGTACGCACCTTCCTGATCACCCAGCTCCCGAGAGGACACCTCCGTGTCTGCCGCCAGACCGCTCACCACCCTGCGTAACGTCGCCGTCATCGCGGCGCTCCCCCTTCTGCTCGCCTCGTGCGGCTACGGCTCCGAGACCAAGACCGACGAGAAGAAGGTGGCCGCCGAGGGCGCGAAGCTCTCCGCGGACACGGTCCGGCTCGGCTACTTCCCGAACCTGACCCACGCCACGGCGCTCGTGGGCGACCAGGAAGGCATCCTCCAGAAGGAACTGGGCGGGACGCAGCTGAAGGTCTCCACCTTCAACGCCGGCCCCTCCGAGATCGAGGCACTGAACGCCGACTCCATCGACATCGGCTTCATCGGCCCCTCGCCCGCCATCAACGGCTACACCAAGTCCAAGGGCAAGAACCTCCGCATCGTGGGCGGTTCGGCGTCGGGCGGTGTGAAGCTCGTCGTCAACCCCGCCAAGATCAAGACCCTCGACGACGTCAAGGGCAAGCGGATCGCCACCCCGCAGCTCGGCAACACCCAGGACGTCGCCTTCCTCAACTGGATCTCCGAAAAGGGCTGGAAGGTCGACGCCCAGTCCGGCAAGGGCGACGTCTCCGTCCTGCGCACCGACAACAAGGTCACCCCCGACGCCTACAAGTCCGGCTCCATCGACGGCGCCTGGGTCCCCGAACCGACGGCGTCGAAGCTGGTCAGCGAGGGCGCGAAGGTGCTCCTCGACGAGTCCACCCTCTGGCCGGACAACAAGTTCGTCATCACCAACATCATCGTCTCCCAGAAGTTCCTCGCCGAGCACCCCGACGTCGTCGAGGCCGTCCTGCGCGGATCGACCAAGACCAACGAGTGGATCAACGCCAACCCCGACAAGGCCAAGGAATCCGCCAACGCCAAGCTGAAGGAACTCACCGGCAAGCCGCTCGGCGCCAAGGTCATCGACGCCGCCTGGCCCTCCATCCAGTTCACGAACGACCCACTCGCCGCGACCCTCCAGGCCCAGGCGGACCACGCGGTGAAGGCCGGGCTCCTCAAGCAGCCCGACCTCGCCGGGATCTACGACCTGCGCCCCCTGAACAAGATCCTCAAGGCCGCGGGCAAGCCCGAGATCTCCGACGCCGGACTCGGCACGAAGTAGCGGCCACCCCCTAGGTCGATCCTCCAGGACCCTGTGCGCCACACGGAAGGCATTCCGTGTGGCGCACCAGTCGTTTTCGGCCTTCCGCGCGGGCTTCACTGGCGTGGAAGCAGTGGTCGAAGGGCTGGGGAGACATGGACCTGAACACCGTGACGGAGGTGCGCGACGCCCGGCGGCGTGAGCCCTGGCGACCGGGCGACGCGTGGCTGGGCGGCGGGACGTACCTGTTCTCCGAGCCGCAGCCGCACCTGCGCCGCCTCGTCGATCTGAGCCGGATGGGCTGGGAGCCGCTCGTGCTCCACCCGGACGGCTCGCTGGAGATCGCGGCGACCTGCACGATCGCGCAGCTGTCCCGGTTCGCGCGGACGCTCCGCGCCGAGGCGGCGCCGCTGTTCGAGCAGTGCTGCCGGGCGTTCCTCGCCTCGTTCAAGATCTGGAACATGGCGACCGTCGGCGGGAACCTCTGCAACGGACTGCCGGCCGGGCCGATGATCTCGCTGACCGCGGCGCTCGACGGGGAGTGTCTGCTCCAGTCGCAGGCCGGGACGGTGCGCCGGGTGAAGGTCGTGGACTTCGTCACCGGCGCGGGGCTCAAGGACCTCGACGAGGGCGAGCTGCTGCGCTCGATCACCCTGCCGGCCCGGGCGCTGGCCTCGCGCACGGCGTTCCGGCAGGCCTCGCTGTACGGCCTCGGCCGCTCCGGCGCCCTGGTCGTCGGGGCGCTCGACCCGGTGGACGGCTCGCTCGCGGTCACCATCAGCGCGGCGACCGTACGGCCGTTCCGCCTCTGGTTCCCGCTGCCGCCGGACCGGGCGGAGCTGCGCCGGGCCATCGAGGCCGCCGTCGGCGCCGACGACTGGTTCGACGACATCCACGGACTGCCCGAGTGGCGGCGGCACATGGGCTTCCGCCTCGCCGAGGAGATCCGCCGCGACCTGCGCGCGACCACCGCACCGCCGCTCCCGGAGGGGGACCGATGACGTACGAGATCGAGATCAACCGGCGTACCTTCGACCAGGAGCCGCGCGCCGGCCAGTGCCTGCGCACCTATCTCCGTGAGCGCGGCTGGTTCGGGGTGAAGAAGGGGTGCGACGCCGGTGACTGCGGGGCGTGCACCGTGCACGTCGACGGGCAGCCGGTGCACAGCTGCCTCTACCCGGCCGTGCGGGCCGAGGGGCGATCCGTCACGACGGTCGAGGGCCTTGCCTCCCCCGAGGGTGAACTCCACCCGGTGCAGAGGCAGTTCCTCGACGCCCAGGGCTTCCAGTGCGGCTTCTGCACCGCCGGGTTCCTGATGACCACCGCCGCCCTGGACGAGGAGCAGCTCACCGATCTGCCCCGCGCGTTCAAGGGCAACATCTGCCGCTGCACGGGCTACCGGGCCATCGAGGACGCCGTGCGCGGTGTGCGGCACACCGAACGCCCGTGCGCGGGCAAGGCGGTGGGCAAGAACCTCGGCGCGCCCGCCGGTCCGCTGGTGGTCACCGGCACCGCCCGCTACACCTTCGACGTCGAGGTCCCCGGCCTGCTGCACATGAAGCTGCTGCGCTCCCCGCACCCGCACGCCCGGATCGTCTCCCTCGACACCTCCGCCGCGCTGCGCGTCCCCGGGGTGCACGCCGTCCTCACCCACGAGGACGCCCCGGACGTCCTGTACTCCAGCGCCCGGCACGAGCACCCCACCGAGGACCCGGACGACACCTGCGTCCTCGACTCCACCGTCCGGTTCGTCGGGCAGCGGGTCGCGGCCGTGGTCGCCGACAGCGAGCAGGCGGCCGAGGAGGGCTGCCGGCGGATCGAGGTGGAGTACGAGCAACTCCCGTACGTCACCGACCCCGAGGAGGCGATGGCGCCCGGCGCGCCCGCGCTGCACGGCGACAAGGGGCCCGAGGCGAGGATCGCGCGCGCGGCCGAGAACGTGGCGGGCGAGGTGCACGGCGAGATCGGCGACGTGGAGACGGGGTTCGCGGAGGCGGACGTCGTGTACGAGGAGACCTTCCGCACCCAGCGGGTGCAGCACGCCAGCCTGGAGACCCACGGCTGTGTCGCGTACTTCGAGCCGAAGGAGGACGGCACGGGCGAGCGGCTCACCGTCCGTTCCTCCACCCAGACCCCGTTCCTGACCCGCCGCGCCCTGTGCGCCCTGTACGGCCTGGACGAGGACGACGTCCGGGTCGTCGCGGGCCGGGTGGGCGGCGGTTTCGGCGGCAAGCAGGAGATGCTGACGGAGGACGTCGTGGCGCTGGCCGCGCTGAAGCTGCGCCGGCCGGTGAAGCTGGAGTACACCCGGGCCGAGCAGTTCTACGGCGCGACCACGCGCCACCCCTTCACGATCCGGATCAAGGTCGGGGCGCGCGCCGACGGCACGCTGACCGCCGTGCAGATGCGGGTCGTGGCCAACACGGGCGCGTACGGGAACCACGGCCCGGCCGTGATGTTCCACAGCGTGGGCGAGTCGTTCGCGGTCTACCGCGCCCCGCACAAGAAGGTCGACGCGTATTCGGTGTACACGAACGTCGTTCCGGCGGGCGCCTTCCGGGGGTACGGGCTCGGCCAGGTCACCTTCGCGGTCGAGTCGGTGATGGACGAGCTGGCCCGGCTGCTCGGCATGGACCCGCTCGCCTTCCGGGAGAAGAACATCATCGGCCCCGGGGAGGCCATGCACAGCCCGATCGGCGAGGAGGAGGACCTGCACATCGCCTCGTACGGGCTCGACCAGTGCCTGGAGGTCGTCCGTACCGCCCTCGCCGAGGACACCAGCGCGAGCGAGGCGCCCGAGGGGTGGCTCGTCGGGCAGGGCACGGCGATGGCGATGATCGCGACCGGGCCGCCGGGAGGCCACTACGCCGACGCGCGCGTGTCCCTCCTCTCGGACGGCACGTACGACATCGCCGTCGGCACCGCCGAGTTCGGCAACGGCACGACGACCGTCCACCAGCAGATCACCGCGGGGGCCCTGAACACCACCGAGGACCGCCTCACGATCCGGCAGTCCGACACCGACGTCGTACGCCACGACACGGGCGCCTTCGGCTCGGCCGGCACGGTCGTCGCGGGCAAGGCGGTCCTGCTGGCCGCGAACGCGCTGGCCGAGCGGCTGCGGACGTTCGCCGCCCGGCACACGGGCGTGGCCCGGCATCTGTGCGTGCTCGGGGCCGAGGCCTTCGACTGCGCGGGCCGGACGGTGACGCTGAAGGAGCTGTACGAGGCGGCGCACGCGAGCGGCGCCACGGAGGAGATCGCGGCGGACGGCCACTGGGGCGGGTCCCCTCGGTCGGTCGCCTTCAACGCCCAGTGGTTCCGGATCGCCGTCGACCCCCACACCGGGGAGATGCGGATCCTGCGCAGCGTCCACTCCGCCGACGCGGGCAAGGTGATGAACCCGATGCAGTGCAGGGGCCAGGTCGAGGGCGGTGTCGCCCAGGCGCTGGGTGCCACCCTCTTCGAGACCGTGCGGGTGGACGAGCGGGGCGAGGTCACCACGGCCGCGTTCCGCCGGTACCGGCTGCCGCAGTACGCGGACGTCCCGCGCACCGAGGTGCACTTCACGGAGACGACGGACGCGATCGGCCCGCTGGGCGCCAAGTCGATGAGCGAGAGTCCGTTCAATCCGGTCGCCCCGGCGTTCGCCAACGCGCTGCGCGACGCCACCGGCATCCGCTTCACCGAGCTGCCGGTGACCCGGGACCGTGTGTGGCGGGCGATCCACCACCGGGAGCTTGGTGCTTGAGACCGGAAGATGCGTACCCCTGTCTCGTATCAACCTCACAATCACACGGGAAAGGGCCGTATTCGCATAGCAGACGCGGTTCGCGGGGCCGAGGGCCGGGTACCAGTGGGCGCAGTCGCCGCACCGGCGCCCGGCCCGACGTCCTGAGGGGAAACCGATGAACAGTGGGTCCTTCGACCTCTACGGAGAGGTGGCCCGCCCGGTCACGCTGACCGTCGCGGACCTGCGCCGGGGCTGGGAGCAGCACCGGGCCGAGGTCGTCTTCGACTGCGCGACCGACGGGGCGCGGCACCACACCTTCGAGGGGCCGCTGCTGCGCGAGGTGGTGAGCGGCACCCGGCCCGGCTTCGACCCGGCGCGGCGCAAGGACCGGTCGCGCTTCCTGCTCGCGGTGAGCGGCGGCGACGGCCACCACACCGTCCTTTCGTGGGCGGAGATCGACGCGGACTTCGGCGACGCCCCGATGCTGCTGGCCACGCGGATGGACGACATGGACCTCGACGCGGCGGGCGCCCAGCTCGTCGTCCCGTCCGACCGCTGCGGCGCGCGGTACGTGAGCGCCGTGACGCGGATCTGGGTCGGCACATGCCGGCCGCCGGCGGACGGGGAGGGCTGAAGGCCGAGACGGGGAGCCCCGAAGGCCGACAGGGAGGGCTCAAGGCCGACAGGGCGGCCCGAACCGCTTACGGTGTCGCCCATGCAGTCCTACACGATCGGGCAGGCAGCCCGTCTCCTGGGCGTGAGCCCCGACACCGCACGACGCTGGGCCGACGCCGGCCGCGTCGTGACCCATCGCGACGACAACGGCCACCGGCTGATCGACGGCCGCGACCTGGCCGCCTTCTCCGTGGAGCTGGCCCAGGGCGGCGGTGAGGACGACGCGTCCTACACCTCGGCCCGCAACGCCTTCCCCGGCATCGTCACGGCGATCAAGCTCGGCGACGTCGCGGCCCAGGTCACCATCCAGGCCGGCCCGCACCGGCTGGTGTCCCTGCTCACCCGCGAGGCCGTGGAGGAACTGGGCCTCGAAGTCGGCATGCAGGCCACCGCCCGGGTGAAGTCGACCAGCGTGCACATCGACCGCACCTGACCTTCCGCCCCTCCCCGGCCGCGTCGCTCCCCTGGCCACTGGCGCCCATGGCACTGAGTGTGTTTTGCTGAGGGTACTCAGTGCCACAAGCCTTAGGGGAGCTCACCATCATGGGCAAGGACTTCGACCTGTACCGCATGTCCGAGGAGCACGAGATGCTCCGGGAGACGGTCCGCGCGCTGGCGGAGGCGAAGATCACGCCGTTCGCGGCGGCGGTCGACGAGGAGGCCCGCTTCCCGCGCGAGGCGCTGGAGGCGCTGGTCGCGGCGGACCTGCACGCGGTGCACGTGCCGGAGACGTACGGCGGTGCGGGCGCGGACGCGCTGGCGACCGTGATCGTCATCGAGGAGGTCGCCCGCGCGTGCGGTTCGTCCTCGCTGATCCCCGCGGTCAACAAGCTCGGCTCGCTGCCCGTGATCCTCTCGGGCTCCGAGGAGCTGAAGAAGACCTACCTCGGCCCGCTGGCCAAGGGCGAGGCGATGTTCTCCTACTGCCTGTCCGAGCCGGACGCCGGTTCGGACGCGGCCGGGATGAAGACCCGCGCCGTCCGTGACGGCGACTTCTGGGTCCTCAACGGCGTGAAGCGCTGGATCACCAACGCCGGCGAGTCGGAGTTCTACACGGTGATGGCCGTCACCGACCCGGAGAAGCGCTCCAAGGGCATCTCCGCGTTCGTGGTGGAGAAGGGCGACGAGGGCGTCTCCTTCGGCGCGCCGGAGAAGAAGCTCGGCATCAAGGGCTCCCCGACCCGCGAGGTCTACCTCGACAACGTCCGTATCCCCGCCTCGCGGATGATCGGCGCCGAGGGCACCGGGTTCGCCACCGCGATGAAGACCCTGGACCACACCCGTATCACCATCGCCGCGCAGGCGCTGGGCATCGCCCAGGGCGCGCTGGACTACGCCAAGGGCTACGTCCAGGAGCGCAAGCAGTTCGGCAAGCCGATCGCCGACTTCCAGGGCGTGCAGTTCATGCTCGCCGACATGGCGATGAAGCTCGAGGCCGCCCGTCAGCTCACCTACGCCGCCGCCGCCAAGAGCGAGCGCGTCGAGGGCGACCTGACGTTCTTCGGCGCCGCCGCGAAGTGCTTCGCCTCCGACGTCGCGATGGAGGTCACCACCGACGCCGTCCAGCTCCTCGGCGGCTACGGCTACACCCGTGACTACCCCGTCGAGCGCATGATGCGCGACGCCAAGATCACCCAGATCTACGAGGGCACCAACCAGGTCCAGCGCATCGTCATGGCCCGCAACCTCCCGTAAGCACCCGCCACTTGAAAGGAGCCAGGCCGTGACCCTGAGGATCGCTGTCTGTGTGAAGTACGTTCCCGACGCGACCGGTGACCGCGGTTTCGCCGACGACCTGACGGTCGACCGCGACGAGGTCGACGGGCTGCTCTCGGAGCTGGACGAGTACGCCGTCGAGCAGGCGCTGCGGATCTCCGAGGAGTCCGACGACGCCGAGGTCACCGTCGTCACCGTCGGCCCCGACGACGCCAAGGACGCGCTCCGCAAGGCGCTGTCGATGGGCGCCGACAAGGCCGTCCACGTCAACGACGAGGACATCCACGGCACCGACGTCATCGGCACCTCCGCCATCCTCGCCAAGGCCCTGGAGAAGACCGGCTTCGACCTGGTCATCTGCGGCATGGCGTCGACGGACGGCACGATGGGCGTGCTGCCGGCGCTGCTCGCCGAGCGGCTGAGCCTCCCGCAGGTCACCCTGCTCTCCGAGGTCTCCGTGGAGGACGGCACGGTGAAGGGCCGCCGCGACGGCGACGCCGCCACCGAGCTCCTGGAGGCCCCGCTGCCCGCCGTCGTCTCGGTCACCGACCAGTCCGGCGAGGCCCGTTACCCCTCCTTCAAGGGGATCATGGCCGCCAAGAAGAAGCCGGTCGAGGAGCTGGACCTGGACGACCTCGGCATCGACGCCGACGAGGTCGGCCTCGCCGGGTCCTGGACCCTGGTCGAGTCGGCCGCCGCGCGCCCGGCGCGCACCGCGGGCACGATCGTCACCGACGAGGGCGACGGCGGCAAGCAGCTCGCCGCGTTCCTGTCGGCCCAGAAGTTCATCTGATCCACCGTCACTATCGTTCAGGAGCAAGGAATCATGGCTGAGATCCTGGTTCTCGTGGACCACGCCGACGGTGCGGTCCGCAAGCCGGCGCTCGAACTGCTCACGCTGGCCCGCCGGATCGGCGAGCCGACGGCCGTCGTGCTCGGCGCCGGCGAGGCCGCCGCGTCGATCGCCGCCACCGCCGGCGAGTACGGCGCCGCGACCGTGTACGTCGCGGACGGCGCCGAGTTCGCCGAGCAGCTCGTCGTGCCGAAGGTCGACGCGCTCACCCAGCTCGCGAAGGACAAGGGCGTCGCCGCCGTCCTCGTGACCTCCTCGGGCGAGGGCAAGGAGATCGCCGCGCGCGTCGCCCTGCGCCTCGGCTCGGGTCTGATCACCGACGCCGTGGAGCTCGAGGCCGGTGACGAGGGCCCGGTCGCGACCCAGTCCGTCTTCGCCGCCTCGTACTCGGTGAAGTCGCGGGTCTCGCACGGCGTGCCGGTCATCACCGTCAAGCCCAACTCCGCCGCCCCGGAGGCCGCTCCGGCCGCCGGTACGGTCGAGAACGTCACCGTCGCCTTCACCGGCAACGCCGCCAAGGTCGTCTCGCGCACCCCGCGCGTCTCCACCGGCCGCCCCGAGCTGACCGAGTCCGCGATCGTGGTCTCCGGCGGCCGCGGTGTCGGCGCGGCCGAGGGCTTCCAGGTCGTCGAGAAGCTCGCCGACTCGCTGGGCGCCGCCGTGGGCGCCTCGCGTGCCGCGGTCGACGCCGGCTGGTACCCGCACTCCAACCAGGTCGGCCAGACCGGCAAGCAGGTCTCGCCGCAGCTGTACATCGCGGCGGGCATCTCCGGCGCGATCCAGCACCGGGCGGGCATGCAGACGTCCAAGACGATCGTGGCCGTCAACAAGGACGCGGAGGCCCCGATCTTCGATCTGGTGGACTACGGCGTGGTCGGCGACCTCTTCGAGGTCCTGCCGCAGCTGACCGACGAGATCGGCGCGCGGTAGGGGCACCCCCGAGGGGGCACTCCCCCGACGCAAGCGATCGGCCCGGTGGCACAGAGTGCCACCGGGCCGATCGCTTTCCGGGTTCAGATCCAGCCGTCCAGGGGGACCTCCTCGCAGAGCCGGACGACCGGCTCGTGCCCTTGGACCGCGGCCCGCGAGGAGAGCCGGACGCGGACGCCGGGGCGTACCGCGTGCGGCGGTCCGTCGACCCGGCAGCGGACGACGAAGCCCTCGGTCATGTGGACCGGCCACAGGTCGCTGTCGGCGGCGGTGACCCCGCGCCGTACGGAGATCACGCCCTCGCCCTCGCTGCGTTCGGGCGCGAGGTCGGTCGACCCGCAGGTCGGACAGAGCAGGCGCTGGAAGGTCGTGGTGTGGCACCAGCGGCAGAGCTGGTAGTAGAGCTCGGCGTCGGCGGCCGATTCCTCGGTCCGGACGGCGGTGCTCCCGTTCCTCAGCCCCATGGACCCGGTGTGGAACACGATGCGTTCTCCTTGCACTCGGCGGCTCGACCGTGCATGGAGCTAAGATATGGCACTGAGTGCCATCAAATAAAGACCTCAGTTCCCTCAATTCAAGATACTGAGATCCCTCGGAGAACGCGGGCGAGCCCCGCGCGACCCTCAGCTCTCGCCGAGACTCGACTCCACCTCGCGCACCACCCGCCACATCGGCGTGGACCGCTTGGTGATCACCACCACGACGTCCTCGGCGTCCTCGGCCGCGCTCCCGGCGCCGCCCTCGACGGGCTCGCCGCACCACGTGGAGCGGACCAGGTCGAGGGCCCGGTCCACCTCGGCCAGCGGATCGCCCTCGCCGCCGGAGCGCAGCCAGTGGCGCAGGGCGTGGTTGTGGGCGGCGACCACGGAGGCGGCGACCACGTTGGCCCGCAGGGTGCCGTCGCGGCGGTCGGCCCAGCGGGTCCGCAGGTAGTCGCCGAGCGTCTTCTCGTACCGCCAGACGACCGAGAGCTCATAGGTCCGCAGCCCGGTCACCTCGCGGGTGAGGCGGTAGCGCTGGACGGAGAAGGTGGGGTTCTCGGCGTACATCCGCATGACGAGGCGGGTGGCGTCGCAGATCCTGACCAGCGGGTCGTCGGTGTCGGCGCTCGCGGCGAGGAACTCGGTCATGTCGGCGAGGCTCTGCTCGTGGTCGGGGAAGACCACGTCCTCCTTCGACGGGAAGTACCGGAAGAAGGACCGCCGGCCGACCCCGGCGAGCGTGACGATGTCGTCGACGGTGGTCTGCTCGTATCCGCGCTCCAGGAAGAGCTGGAAGGCCGCGGCGATGAGGGAGTCCCGCATCGCGGGCTTCGTGGAGTTCGTCGAGGCTGTTCCCATGGCCCGAACCTAACATCCGGAAGCCATCGCCACGGCACTTGGTGCCAGCTCTGCCCGGCACCAAGTGCTCTCCGCGCGCTACCGGAGGGTCAGCGGGCGGCCATGCGCAGGGCGCCGTCCATCCGGATGGTCTCCCCGTTGAGGTAGTCGTGCTCGGCGACCATCGTGACGAGCCGCGCGTACTCGTCGGGGTGGGCGAGCCGCTGCGGGAAGGTGACGCTCGCGGCGAGCCCGGCGCGGATCTCCTCGCTGAAACCGGCCATCATCGGGGTGTCGACGATGCCGGGCGCGATGGTGACGACACGGATGCCGAACTGGGCGAGATCGCGGGCGGCGGTGACCGTCATCCCGGCGACGCCCGCCTTGGAGGCGGCGTAGGCGATCTGGCCGACCTGGCCCTCGAAGGCGGCGATCGAGGCGGTGTTGACCACGAGCCCGCGCTGACCGTGCTCGTCCGCCTCCTGCCGGGCGATGACCTCGGCGGCGAGCCGCATGACGTTGAACGTGCCGAGCAGGTTGACGTTCAGGACCGTGCGGAACAGGTCCAGGTCGTGCGGGCCCTTGCGGCCCAGGACGCGGGCGGAGGGGGCGATGCCCGCGCAGTTGACGGCGAGCCGCAGCTCCGCGCCGTCGGCCTCGATCCGCGCGAGCGCCTCACGGACCGGCCCCTCCTCGGTGACGTCGGCCGCGAGCAGCGTGACACCCTCGGGCAGCGGCCCGGCGGCGGCGACGGCCTTGTCCAGGTCCAGGCCGTAGACGGTGGCGCCGCGGGCGGCGAGCGCGGCGGCGGTGGCGGCGCCGAGACCGGAAGCGGCGCCGGTGACGAGCGCGGCGGAGCCGGCGATGTCCATGGAACTCCTCGTGGGAAGGTCGTGAGCTGTCGGCGGGTGTGCCTTCGAAGCTGTGCGTGGTCCGCGCCGCTCACAATAGATCCGCGGGCCTGCGGACCGACAGGGCCGCCGACACGCGGGAGGGCCGGGCGGCACTCGGCCGCCCGGCCCTCCCTCTCTGCTCCGACGGCTACCGTCGGCTCACTCCTCGGTGAAGTACAGCGATCCCTTCCACCGGAGGTTCAGGACGTCGTACTCGAACGCCATGTCGACGAGCCGTCGCCCCGACCGCTCGGAGATACGGCCGGCGGCCCGGCGCAGCACCGAGACGGGGCTGTCGTCGTCCACGTCCCCATGGACCACGACGCGAAGGGTGGTCACCTCGCCGGAGACCGCACCCCCGCTCATGCGCCACCCCTGGTCACCGGGTCGGCGAACACGGTGAGCTGCGCGGTCGAGCGCGGGTCGGCCGAGTCGAGCCCGTCCACTCCGATCGCGAACACGTCCCACTTCTCCCCCAGCTTCTCGATCCGGTCCGCCGCGGCGTGCAGCAGGTCGGCGACGGTCTCGTCGCTGCCGGCGGGAATGCCGAGGCTGAAGTGATGAGCGGTCCACATCTCCTTCTTCGTGGCTCTCATGCTCAGCTTGTGGTTACGGCTCCTGCGAGCCATCGGTCCTCCAAGGCCTGGTGGTCGTACGGATCGGCTAGCTGGGAAGGAAGAGGGCGAGACGCCAGCCCCACCGGCTGAAGCGCCTGAAGGCCCGCAGGGACCGGATGAAGGCCTTGCCCACCTTCCGGTTGGCCTTGTAGTGGCTCTGGCGCTTCTGCTTGTTCCGCGAGCCGTTGAACTTCTGGTTCTTCTTGATCTTGTTCATCGCCTTCTTGTAATCCGACGAGTTGTACGGCTTACCGGCGTTCTTGCGATAGTAGGCGTCCTTTTCCTTCTTGCTGAGCGTCTCGGGCCCCTCCAGGCCGTACGCCTCCTGGAGGCCACCGTCCCGCCCGTCGAGGTCGAGGCAGTTGACCGGGTCCGCGTCGCAGTACTCGAACGCGTTGGAGTTGCCTCCGTGGACCGGGTCGATCGAGTGGAACCGGCCGATGGCCGGGTCGTACAGGCGGGCGCCCATCAGGGTGAGACCGCTGGGCGTCTCGCTGGAGCGCTGCTTGGCGCCCAGCCAGTCGTAGCGGACCTGCGCCTGGCCGGCGCGCGGGTTGCCGTACTCGTCGCTGTCCAGGGCCACGGGTGCTTCGCCGGCGTTCAGCGGGAGCTGAAGGGCGACATCACCGTGGACGGTGGTGAGCTGGAGGACGGTGTCGCCGGTCTTGCCCGTGACGGCCGCGAGGTCGCCGGAGACGGACTCGACGTTCCGGGTCACCGCTCCGGAGGCGATGTCCTCGGTGATCCAGCGGGGGTTGTCGCCGTCACCGTCGTAGTGGTTGACGCTCGAACCGGTCTGGGTCCACGTCGAACCGCCGCCCGTCTCGGTCTTCCAGCCGCGGAACCGGAGCGCCGCGTCCAGGGTCCAGGTCTGGCGCTCGCCGTTCGCGGTCTGCTGGTGGGCCAGGTCGTTGGCGTAGTAGCCGACCGTGCCGCCGGGCAGGGCCGTGGTGCGGCCGAACGCGTCGTAGGCGTAGCCGGTGTCGACGAGCCGGTCGGCGCTGTCGTAGGTGTGGGTGGTGGTGGTCCCTCCGGTGGTCGGGCAGTCCGCGCCGGGCGTGCCGGTCGCGCGGGTGAGGCTCTTGCGGTTGGCGCGGCCGTCGAAGACGTAGGTCCGCCGGGTGCAGAGGGTGTCGGCGGTGTCCTCGGCGGTGACCAGGCGGCCGGCCGCGTCGTAGCGGTAGACCTGGTCCGACCATCCGGCGTGCGTGGTCACCTGGCGGTGGACGGACCGGGTGACCGTGTCGGAGGCGACGACCGTTCCGTCACTGTCCCGGGTGTACGTCCGGTTCACCGGGGCGCCGGTGGTGTCCTCGCGCACGCTGAGGGTGTAACCGCCGGGCAGTCGCTCGCTGCTGACGGAGCCGTCGGCGTCGTAGACGGCCTTGAAGACACCGGCGACGGAGTCGGTGACCGTCGTGGCGAGACCACGCCGTTCGGCCCCGTGGTCGTAGCTGTAGGTGACGGTCGACGGGACGCTGTCGGCGACCTTGACCTGCCGGTCGAGCAGGTCGTACTCGGTCGTCGTGACGCCGCCGTCGGCGTCCGTGTAGGAGATCGGGCGGCCGAGCCTGTCGAAGGCCCTGGTGATCGTCCCGCCGGTGGGCGATACCGACTTGACGGCCCGGCCGGTGGCGGGGTCGTACTCGGTGGTCGACTCCGGGACGGCCTGACCGATGCCCCCGGTGAGCGCCACCTTCGTGACACGGCCGGCGGCGTCCTGCGTGGTCGTGGTCGTACGGGTGACGCCGTTGGCGGTCTCGGTGACCTTGGCGGGGGTGCCCCACCAGCTGTACTCGGTGGTGGACGTCGGCAGTTGCGCCGGGTTGGCGCCGCCCCCGGTCACGGCCCCGGCAGGTCCGGTGGAGCAGACCAGGTCGGCCCACTCCGGGCGGCCCTGGCAGGCGCCGGAGCCGGTGGCGGACCAGTAGGTGGTCACCCGGGTCCCGGCGTCGGTGCCGGCGGCACCGGGCAGCAGCTCCTTGGTGGGGCGGCCCTGGGCGTCGTACTCGGTGGTCGTGGTGATCGCGAGACCGCCCGGGTCCTTGACCGTCCGGGTGGGCAGGCCCTTGGCCCAGTCGTAGACCGTCTGGGTGGAGCGGCCCTCACCGAGGACGGTGGGGTGCTCCCGCACCTGGGCTCCGAACGTGGCCTTGGTGATCTGGTCCTTGACCTTGGCGGTGCCGTCGGTCGGGCGACCCGCGTCGTACTCGTTGACGCGCCACTCCCGGGCCGTCACCGACGTTCCGGACGGGACCAGGGTGGTGCTGCCGGACTTGAGGTCGGCGGTGAGCTCGGTACGGCGCAGCGGACCGAACTCCTCCAGGAGACGCGTGCCCGTCCCGTTGTGGACGGATCGGGTGCTCAGGAGGTCGGCGCGGCCGGCGCCGGTGAGCTGACCGATGCCGAGCTCGGCCTGGACGGCCCGGTCGGCGGCGGTGGTGCCGAGTGCGACGGCCCGGTTGCCCGCGGTCAGCGTGCGCGTGGTGTTCCCGAAGCGGTCGTACTCGGTGGTGGAGACGTGCCCACCCGGCTCGGCGATGTTGACCGGGCGGCCGGAGACGCCCAGGTAGGTGACCGTGGCGCGGTGGTAGGAACCGGCGGTCAGGACGGCCCCGTCGTGGGCGGCGGGCACCGCGTCGGCCGGGAAGACCGCGGTGGCGTCGGTCGGGGCGTCGAGCTGGCCCCAGGCCTTCACGTCGGCCGCGCCCATGCCGTACGGGGCGGTGCCGCCGCTCAGCGGGACGCCGTAGACGACGGAGCTGGCGGCCGTGCCCTCCTCGACGTTCGCGGTGCCCTGCTTGAGGCCGGAGCGAGCCGCCTTCAGGAGCATGCCCTCACCGGCGGTGGCGGCGTTGCCCGCCTTGCCGTAGGTGAAGGACCAGGGCAGTTCACCGGCCGGCGTCAGGCCGGTGACCCGGCCCGCCGCGTCGTAGCCGTACTCGGTCTTCGTGGCCGGGCTGATCTGCGGGTCCCAGGCCTGGCGCAGCCGGCCGGCCGCGTCGTACGCGTACGTCTGGACGGCCTTGGCGGTCGCGGACGCGGCGCCGGGCTCGGTGGACCAGAGGCGGATCTCCTTCACCTGTCCGGTGATGTCACCGAACACGAGGTCGGTCGCCGTCGTGGAGGTCGCGTAGACGAACTCCAGCGCGCGGCAACCCTTGGTGGCGGGGGTCGCCGTGCAGGTGCTCGCGGAGACCGCCGAGGTCGGGGCGACGACCCGCTTGGGTCGGGCCAGGGTCTTGCCGTCGACGGTCACGTTCTCGGAGACCACGGTGGTGGCGGTGTTGGCCAGGCCGTCCAGGAGCGTGGACGAGACCTGCCAGGTCGTAGCCCCGGCACCGGACTTGGTGAACTCGGTGACCGCGCCCTCGGTGTCGGTGAGCGTGAACGAGCCCGCCATGCTGCCGGTGAGCGTCAGCGTCTCCGCGCCCGGCTCGGGGATCCAGCCGGTCTTCGCCGCGTTGGCGGTGAAGTATGTCTCCTGGCCGTCGGTGCCGACCACCGCGAGCGCGGTGTCGGAGGTGCGGCGGATGTGCGCGTACTCCGACTCGACCGACTCGGCGACCGTCCCGGAGACCCACTCCTTGCCGAAGATCGGGGCCTGGCCCTCCTGGCTCCCGGCCTTGAGCGGCTCGCGCGAGGAGGCCGTGCGCGTGACGGAGAGCCCGAACGCGGACAGGTCGGTCTCGGCGATCTCGTAGTCACCGGTCAGCAGGTTCACCGAGCCGGGGCCGATCTCGTCGGTGGCCGCGCCGCTCGCGTCGCGGTCGACGATCACCGTCAGCGGCTCGGTGGAACCGGTCGCCGCGCCGGGGCCGGTGAAGTCGGCCTTGATCTGGACCGTGCCGTCGGGGTCGACGGTGTCGGTGGCGTTCCACACGAGCGCCGCGTTCCTGCCGGCCGTCAGCGGCACGGGCCACGCCGTCAGGGGAGTCCCGCCGGAGGTCACCTGCCCCGCGGGGACGGTCACCCAGGCGTCGGCCTCGGAGCGCCGCCACGAGAACGACACGTGGTCGTACGCGGCGGGGTCGGCCTCGGCCACCAGCGGGAGACGACGGGCGGTGCGCTCACCGTCGCTGGGCTGGACGAAGCCGCCGGGGCCCGCGTGGAAGGTGTGGCCGATCGTCTCGGACTTGTTGTCCGCCCTGTCGGCCGCCCGGACCTGAAGGGTGTGCGTGCCGTTCTTCGGCGGAGTGACGGAGATCGCCTTGGCACCCGCGGCACCGCCGGTGGGGACCTTGGTCCAGGTCACGCCGTCCAGGGACCACTCGATCCAGTTGTGGTCGGCGGCGGGCGGGGTGACGGTGAAGGTGCCGGCCTGGCCGGCGCCCTTGACCCAGGCGTTCGACGGGTAGTCCGTGGACGTGACGCCGGCCGGGGCCGAGGGGGCGGAGGTGTCGACCGTGAAGGTCTTCCACGCCGACCAGCCCAGGTTGTAGTGCGCGCCGTCGTACGGCGAGGTGCGGAACTTGTAGGTCTTGCCGTTGGTGAGCACCCCGGCCGGGACGGTCACCGAGGCGACCTGCCCCGAGGAGACCCAGGGCGACACGAGGACGTCACCGACCTGGGTGTCCGTGGCCGCGTCGAAGATCTGGAAGGTGCCGTTGACCTTGTCGCCGTTGGCGTCGACGAAGGTGTCCCGCAGCGTGGGCGTCGGCGAGTTGACGACGTAGGCGCCGCCGTAGGAGAAGTACGGCGGGCCGGCCTCCTGCTTGGTGCCCGTGCGGGGCCGGTAGTTGTAGGTGACGACCAGCTTCGGCGGGTTCGACGCGGCGTTGGCGGAGTTGACCCGCTTCCAGCCGGCGACGGTGCTCTCGTCGGTGGCGCGGATGCCCATGCCGCCGGTGGACCACTTGTTGTTGGCCCAGTGCTGGACCAGGCTGGTGACGTTCGCGTTGATCCAGCCGTCGGGCTGTGCGGTGCAGCTCGCGTTGCCCCGGGTCTCGGTGGAGGTGGCGTACTTGGCGGCCATGGTGGGCCGGTTGGTCCACCGCGAGGCGGTGCTCGCGTTGTTGGCCGACCAGACCTCCCACGGCTTCGCCGCGCAGTCGGCGACGTTGCCGGAGTGGAAGTTCCACAGCGACAGCCTGGCGTCGGAGACGAGCGCGTCGGAGACCGGGGCGCTGTTCCACGTGATGTACGTCTGCGCCGTGCGCGGCGTGCCGTCGGGGTTCTTGGTGCCGGGGTTGCCGAGGTCGAGTTCGGTCTCGGCGGAGGTGTCGTACGTGACGCCCTGCTGGACGTACGTGTCGAAGAGGTTGCCCAGGGCGGAGGTGGAAGGGTCCACCGTCACCGGGTACCTGGTCTTCGGGTCGGCGAGGAACGCCGGGTCGGGGGTCACGACCAGGTCGACGGTGGCGCCCTTCTGGACGACCTTCATCGCGACCGGCACGGTGCGGGTGTGCCGACCGGAGACGGGGTCGACGGTCGCGTCCCACATCACCGGAGCGGGCATCAGGGCCTGCTTCTTGCTGTTCCGGTCGGTGAACAGCACACTGCCGTCGGCCTGTTCGGTGGCCTTCAGGCCCTTGGCCCGCAGCGGCAGGGTGTAGGTGTAGCCCTCGCCGGCAGGCTTCTGCTTGATCTCGACGAACTGCTCGAAGCCCGTGCGGGTCGCCTCGACGACGACGTCCGCGCCCGGGACCGCGTTGACGTACTCGGCTCGGGTGCCCTTCAGTTCCGGGGCGGGGAGGCCGCCCTTCCACTGGAGGGTGATCTGCTGCTCGCCCTCGCCGAGGGTGACCAGGTCGACGGCCTTGGCCTGCTGGCCCGCGCGGAGCGAAGCGGCCGGGGTGCCGGTCCTGCCGGCCAGTCTCAGGCCCTCGGGGTGCGCCACGGGCTCCACGGTCCCGTCGGAGCCGGCCACGAGGCCCAGGTCGACGTCGCGCCACTGGCCGGTCTCGGGGTCCTTGAACCGTACGGGCCCGGCGGAGATCTCGGAGGTCAGCGAGCCGTCCTTGTTCACCCAGGTGGTGGACGTCTCCGTGCGCTCCGACAGCGCCTCGACGCGCTTGCCCGACAGCCGGGCCGCGACACGCGCGGAGGCGATGTCCACCGCCTGCGCGACCACGGGCGCCTGCCGCGACCCGGCGGCGGGTTCGGCGGAAGCGTCCGT
Source organism: Streptomyces sp. NPDC047981 (assembly GCF_040653315.1). NCBI lineage: Bacteria > Bacillati > Actinomycetota > Actinomycetes > Kitasatosporales > Streptomycetaceae > Streptomyces > Streptomyces sp. NPDC047981. The sequence continues at coordinate 158,112 of NZ_JBEZNQ010000006.1, forward strand.
CACCGTCGCGCCGTTGAGCAGCGTGACGGCCAGGGCCATGGTCAGTCCGCCCGCGACATGGCGCAGGCTCCCCCCGGACCACAGCCTCCCGCGCTCGTCGCGCGGGGATATGTGAATCGTCATGATTCCTCGGTCGGTTACTCACATAGGCATCACTTATGTGATGCATAAGCGAAGCTATCGGGGAGGAAATCACGCGAAACGGGAACAATGCCGTTCAAGATCGACAACGGCCGACCGCTCGGGCGCGTGAAGTACGTCACGCCCGGCGGTCGGCCGGTGAACTCCGCCTGCGGGGCGGATGACTAGAAAGACAACTGGCGGCTGATGACCAGTCGCTGGATCTGGTTGGTGCCCTCGAAGATCTGCATGATCTTGGCTTCGCGCATGTAGCGCTCGACCGGGAAGTCGCGGGTGTAGCCGTACCCCCCGAGGACCTGGACCGCGTCCGTGGTCACCTTCATGGCCGCGTCGGTGGCGGTCAGCTTCGCCACGCTGGCCTGGCGGCTGAACGGGCGGCCGAGGTCGCGGCGGCGGGCCGCGTCGAGGTAGGTGGCGCGGGCGGAGTCGACGGCGGCGGCCATGTCGGCGAGCAGGAAGCCGAGCCCCTGGTGGTCGACGATCTTGCGGCCGAAGGTGGTGCGCTCGTTGGCGTACGCGACGGCGGCGTCGAGCGCGGCCTGGGCGAGTCCGGTGGCGCAGGCGGCGATGCCGAGGCGCCCGGAGTCGAGCGCGCTGAAGGCGATCTGGAGGCCCTGGCCCTCGTCGCCGATCAGCCGGTCGGCGTCCAGGAGGGCGCCGTCCCAATGGGCGGAGGTGGTGGGGACGGCCTGGAGGCCCATCTTCCGCTCGGGCTTGCCGAAGGAGAGGCCCTCGGTCGCGCCGGGCGCGAGGAAGCAGGAGATGCCGTGGCTGCCGGGGGCGGTGCGGGCGAAGAGCGCGTAGAAACCGGCCTTCCCGCCGTGGGTGATCCAGGCCTTGGTGCCGGTGACGCGGTACGCGGCGCCGTTCGGGCCGTCGTCCACGCGCTCGGCCTTGCAGGACAGGGCCGCCGCGTCGGAGCCCGCCTGGGGCTCGGAGAGGCTGTAGCCGCCGATGGTCTCGCCGGCGAGCATCGCGGGGAGCCAGCGCTCCTTCTGCTCGGCGGTGCCGAAGGAGTGCAGGGGGTGGCAGGCGAGGGTGTGGACGCTGGTGGCGACAGCGACGGCCGCCCAGCGCGCCGCCAGCTCTTCCAGGACCTGGAGGTAGACCTCGTACGGCTGGCCTCCGCCGCCGAACTCCTCGGGGTAGGCGAGGCCGAGCAGCCCGGCCCGGCCGAGCGTGGCGAACAGGCCTTCGGGGTACGTCTCGGCGGCCTCGTGCTCGTCCACGCGGGAAGAGAGCTCCTTGTCGGCGATCTCCCGCGTCAGGGCGATGAGGTCCGCTGCCTCGGGGGTGGGAAGCAGGCGGTCGACATCCATGGCGACTCCAGTGACACTCGGCCACCAGCACCAGTGAAACGGTACTGTGGGCGGTACGGCAGTACCGTTCAGCGTAGCGCAGAAGGATTCCGCCGTAACCCCCCGAACGGGTCGACCGGCATACTGTTCAAGTGATCGACACTTCCGCCGCCGGCGCTCCCAAGCTGACGGGCCGCGGCGCGGCCCGCCGGTCCGCCCTGTTCGAGGAGCTGGTGGCCCTCCTGGTCGGCGAGGGCTTCGCCCAGCTGACCCTGGACGATCTCGCCGCCCGGCTGCGCTGCTCCAAGCGCACGCTCTACGGCCTCGCCGACAGCAAGGAGCAGCTCGTCCGGGCCGCCGTGGTCCACTTCTTCCGGCGCGCGACGACCCGGGTCGAGGCGGTCCTCGCGGCGGAGCAGGACCCGGCCGAGCGACTGGCCGCCTACCTCCGCGCGGTCGCGGCCGAACTGGCCCCGGTCTCCCCGCAGTTCTTCGACGACGTGGCCGCCTTCGAACCGGCCGCCGAGGTCTACGAGCGCAACACCCGCGCGGCGGCCGGACGCGTGCAGCAGCTGATCGAGGAGGGCGTGCGCGCGGGTGTCTTCCGCGAGGTCCACGTCTCGTTCGCGGCCGACGTCATCGCCTCGGTCATGGTCCGCATCCAGCGACGGCAGGTCGCCGCGGCGACCGGACTCGCGGACGCGGAGGCGTACGGCCAACTGGCCGAGCTGCTCCTGAACGGCCTGCGCAAGAGCTGAGAGCCCCCGGTCGGGCATCGTCGGGCATCTGGCCGATACCGACCCCTGTTCGGTAACTCTCCGCAGATGATCCATTACTGTGTGCGGCGCACTGCCAGCCGACCGTCACACAGGGAGATCTCCGCGTGGAGCGCAGCCGTACCGACCTGAGGATCCGTGCCGTACTCGCCGCGATGGGCGTCACCGCGGCCCTCGCCACCGCCCCCACCGCGCACGCCGCCCCGGCGGAAGCCCTCACGGGAGCCCCGGCGGCGGCCCCGGCGGCGATCACCACTCCGTCGGCGCCGTGCACCGGCGAGTTCGACGGCGACAAGCGGCTCGGCCCGAAGTACCTGCCGAAGAAGAAGCAGGAGCCGGTGGGCCCGCTGCTCCGCCACTACCAACGGACCGGGAAGCTCTCCTCCGCGGACTTCCTGAAGAAGTACTGGGAGGGCGAGGCCGACACCGGCAGCTGGAAGTACCCGCCGAACGACGGCTTCGCCGCGGTCAACGGAGAACTCGACAAGGCGCCGGACCTCCTGGAGAAGGGCGAGCGCCTGGACCGCTTCGGCTCGGAGTACGGCGCCTACCTCGCCCCGGCAGGCGACCTGTACGCGAAGCGCGCGCTTCCCCCGCAGAACCTGAACACCCGGGACGCGGCCTTCCCCTGCGACTACCACCTCTACGAGGTGACCAAGGAGTTCACCGTCTGGGAGGGCGGGATCGCGCCCTGGTTCGAGCAGCCGGGCGGCGGCCGCCAGATCAAGCTGGACGCGGCCTTCCTGAACCCCGGCGAGGGGCAGCGCCTGAACGTCAAGTGGCTCCTGGACAACGGCTACCTGGTGCGCGTCCCCGCGTGAACCGCGCCGATCTGGCCCGGGCACTCCGCGCCGCCGGAGTGCCCGGGGACCAGTTCTGGATCGAGGGCGTCCACGAACCGACGCCCACGCCCCCGGACTTCCTCTACCTCCGGTCCCTGCCGGACGGGCGCTGGGAGGTGGGCGTGTACGAGCGGGGCAGGCACGAGCCGATCACCGTCCACACCACCGAGGCGGAGGCCTGCGCCCACGTCCACGACCTGGCGTGAGCGACGGGACACCCTAGAACTCGTCGCAGGTGTGCGGCAGTCGGGGGGTCTCGAGCGCCGCGTCGAGGGTCGCCGCGGCGCCGGGCGTGTGCTCCTCCACGAGGCCGGCGGCCACCAGGTCCACGGCCTTCGTCCCACCGAGGTAACAGGCGCCGAGGTCCCGTACGTCGAAGGAGAGGTCGACCGGGTCGCCGGTCGGCTCGTACCGCACGCCGTCCGCGCCGCCCGAAGTGAGCCGGAAGCGGCCGGAGTTGGCGGGAAGGTGGCTGTCGTGCACCTCCAGGACGAGATCGACGGGCATGGCCAGGGACCGGGCCGTGAGCGCCGCGCGGACGTCGATCAGCCGAAGCCAGAGCGCCGGGAACTGCCCGGTGACCCGCACCTGGTCGCGGTCGGCCGCGAAGAGCAGCAGCGGGTCGTCGAGCGGACGGCCCCAGGCCCGGACGGTGCCGGTCAGGTCGATCGAGGCCAGGTAGCGCCAGAGGGCGGCGGCGACGGCCGGGGTGTCGGCCTCCAGCTCGTCGACGCGGACCAGGCCAGGGGTACGGGCGTCCTCGTCCTCACCCTTGGTGCGGTAGACGGCGTACCCGGCGACGGGGTCGCCGAGCGTGACGACCCGGGCAGGCGACAGCTCGTCGTCCTCCTCGTCCTCCTCGCGCAGCCACTCGCCGGTCCAGCGCAGCTCGTCGCGGGCGTTGCGGCCCGCTCGCAGCGCGCGGGTGGACTCGAAGTACGGGCCGACGACGGCGGGCGCGTCCGCCGTGTCGACCAGCCGCAGCGGGCGCTCGTCGGGGTCGATCCGCAGGGCGAGGGGCTTCCTGGAGTCGATCTCGACGGTCACGCCCTGGGTGGCCGGACCGAAGCCGAACCTGCCGTAGATGGCGTCCTCCGACGCCCAGAGCGCGGCGATCGGCGCGCCCCGCTCGCCGTACCGCCGGAACGCCTCCGCGATCAGGGCGGTGAGCACGCCGCGCCGCCGGTGGGTGGGGGCGACGGAGACGAGCGTCAGGCCGGGACAGGCGAGGTCCCCGCCGGGGACGGAGACGGTGAAGGGGAACGCCGCGAGAAATCCGACGAGCTGGTCCCCGTCGTAGGCGCCGATCCGGTCGCAGGGCCGGACCATGTCGCGGTGGTGCTTGCGCTGCTCCTCCTCGGGCCGCTCGTGGAAGACGAGGTAGGAGAGGTCGAGCGCACGGTCGATATGGGCTTCGGGTACGTCACGAATATCCATGATCGGGACCCTAACCGGCGGCCGGGGCGGGTACGTCACGAATATTCTCGGCCACGCACCTGTCCGGAGGCCGACGCAGGCATGATCGCCGGCTCGGCCAGCCGTACGAGTTCCAGGGCCTGGGCCGGGAACCAGTCGCCGGCCTTGGGGGCGACGGTCCCCCGCTCGGGGTCCTCGGGGCCCGCGGTCCCGCGCAGACAGGGGCCGTCGGACTCGCCGGGCGTCTTGATCCAGAGCTTGGCGTCGTGGAGCGGGTCGCCGGTCTCGGCGGTGGGCCGGGGGCCGAGCCCGCGCCCGGGCGGGTTGCACCACTCCTGCGGGTCGGTGTGGGCGCCGGGCTTCGGGGTCCACGGGCCGCGGCCCGCGCGGCTGGTGTCGGTGACGAAGTGGGCGCGGTCGGCGGCCGGTCCGACGGCGTGCCCGCCCAGCCAGGTCCGGGCCTCGTCCTGCTTCCAGCTCCGCTCGGGGCAGGCGGTGGGGTCGCCGCCCCCGGCGACGTGGGCGAGGCAGCCGGAGACGAGGGTGCCGTACCAGGCGCTGTCGGCGTCGAGGTGGTAGTGCGAGACGTTGACGGTGAAGCCGGTGGCGCGGTCGACGCCGGCCTTGACGAGCCGGGGTACGACGGTCTCGACGGCGTGCCAGCCGGGGTGACCGGCGTCGAGGTAGACCGCGGTGCCCGCGAGCGGTTCGAGTACGTCGACGGCGTGCCGTACGGCGGCGTAGCGGGCGGCGGTCCGAGTCCCGGAGCTGTCGTCCTGGCCGCAGTCGGAGGGCAGCAGGGCCAGGGAGTCGGGTTCGAGGACGACGAGCGCGCGGTGGGCGCCGATGCCCCGGGCCACGGCGTCGGTCCAGTCGGTGTACGCGGCGTCGGTGCCGGCGCCGCCCGCCGAGTACTGGGAGCAGTCACGGCCGGGTGTGTTGTAGAGCACGAGGACGGGCACCGTGCCCTCCCGCGCGGCCGCCTCGACCGTGGCGCGGGCGGTGCGCTCCACCTCGGCGGGGGTGCTGTCGCCGAGCCAGACGGCGTGCGGGGCACGGACCATGGCGAGCAGCCCGGCGGCCGTACGGCTGTCGCCGCTCGCCGTGAGGTCGCGGTACTGGGCGAGCGCGTCCGGGTTGGCGGCGGGGACGTGGAAGCGGACGGGCTCCGACGGGGAGGCGCTCCCGGCAGGGCTGGGGGCAGCGCTCCCGGGAAGGCCCGGTGCGGCGCTCCGAGGAAGGCTCGGGGCGGCGCTCCCGGAAGAGCCCGGGACGACGCTCCCGGGAAGGCCCGGTGCGGCGCTCCGAGGAGCGACCGGTGGGGCGGCCCCGCCCGCCTCGACGGGCAGCAGAGCGGCGGCCAGCAGGGCGAGGGCCGCGGCGGCGGGGACCAGGCCCCGCGCGCGGAGGGACGGGACGGCGGTGGAGCGGTGATGGCGCAAGGAAGACGTCCTCTCGGCGCGCTCCGTCAGCGGGAGCGCTCGCGGGAGCGTCGCTCCACCACTCTCCGGGCCCGTCCCTGACGCGAAAGGCCGGCGTGGCGGCCCGTCAGGCGACGGAACCTATCCGTCCGTCGGGGGCGCGTGGGCCATCGTGGTGGATCGGGGTGTGCGCGCCGGTGAGCGACACGCCGGTGCCGCCGCGGCGGTTGGCGACGATCTCGGCCGCGATCGACAGGGCCGTCTCCTCCGGGGTGCGGGCACCCAGGTCGAGGCCTATGGGCGAGCGGAGACGGGCGAGTTCGAGCTCGGTGACACCGACCTCGCGCAGCCGCTTGTTGCGGTCCTCGTGGGTGCGGCGGGAGCCCATCGCGCCGACGTAGGCGACGGGAAGCTTGAGGGCCGCTTCGAGGAGCGGGACGTCGAACTTGGCGTCGTGGGTGAGCACGCAGAGCACGGTCCTGGAGTCGACCTCCGTGGACGCCAGGTAGCGGTGCGGCCAGTCGACGACGATCTCGTCGGCCTCGGGGAAACGCGCGGCGGTCGCGAAGACCGGCCGGGCGTCGCACACGGTGACGTGGTAGCCGAGGAACTTGCCGACCCTGACGAGGGCGGAGGCGAAGTCGATGGCACCGAAGACGATCATGCGCGGGGCGGGCACGGAGGACTCGACGAGCAGGGTGATCGGCTGTCCGCAGCGGCTGCCGTCCTCACCGATCTCGACGGTGCCCGTGCGGCCCGCGTCCAGCATGGCGAGCGCCTCGCCGGCCGCGGTGCGGTCCAGGGCGGGGTGTCCGCCCAGGGCGCCTTCGTACGATCCGTCCGGACGGACCAGGAGGACCCGGCCCATCAGGTCGGCGGGTCCGTCGACGATCCTGGCGAGTGCCGCCGCCTCTCCGGAGACGGCGGCGGCCAGGGCGGCGGGGTAGACCTCGCCGCGGACCGGGGTGACGAGGATGTCGATGATGCCGCCGCAGGTCAGGCCGACGGCGAAGGCGTCCTCGTCGCTGTAGCCGAAGCGCTCGACGACGGTCGTGCCGTCCACGAGGGCCTGCCGGCACAGTTCGTAGACCGCGCCCTCCACACACCCGCCGGAGACCGAGCCGATCGCCGTGCCGTCGCTGTCGACGGCGAGGGCGGCTCCCGGCTGCCGGGGCGCGCTGCCGCCGACCGCCACGACCGTGGCGACGGCGAACTCGCGTCCCTGCTCGACCCACCGGTTCAGCTCTTCGGCGATGTCCAGCATCTCGAACTCCTCAGATGTGTGTGTGGAGGGCGGCGGGGTGGCGTCAGCCGACGCCGAGCCAGCTCTCGATCGGGTGGATCGCGAAGTACACGATGAAGATCGCGGTCAGGCCCCACATGAAGGCTCCGACCTCGCGCGCCTTGCCCTGCGCCACCTTGATGACGGCGTAGGAGATGACACCGGCCGCGACACCCGTGGTGATGGTGTACGTGAACGGCATCAGGACCACGGTGAGGAACACCGGGATCGCCACGGAGCGGTCGCTCCAGTCGACGTGCTTGGCGTTCTGCATCATCATCGCGCCGATGACGACCAGGGCCGCGGAGGCGACCTCGGCCGGCACGATCGCGGTGAGCGGGGTGAAGAAGAGACAGGCCGCGAAGAAGGCGCCGGTGACGACGGAGGAGAGACCCGTACGGGCACCCTCGCCGACGCCGGTGGCCGATTCGACGAAGACCGTCTGGCCGGAGCCGCCGACACCGCCACCGATGACGCCGCCGGCGCCGTCGATGAACAGGGCCTTGGAGAGGCCCGGCATCCGGCCCTTGTCGTCGGCCAGGTTGGCCTCGGAGCCGACGCCGATGATCGTGGCCATGGCGTCGAAGAAGCCGGCCAGGACCAGGGTGAAGACGATCATGGTGATCGTGATGTAGCCGACGTCACCCCAGCCGCTGAAGGACACCTGCCCGATGAGCGAGAAGTCCGGCGTGGAGACGGCACTGCCCTTGAGTTCCGGAGCGCCGGAGAACCAGGCGCCCGCGCCCTTCGCCGGGATGTCGGCGACGGCGTTGACGATGAGGGCTATGACGGTGCCGGCGACGATGCCGATCAGGATGGCGCCGGGGATGTTGCGGGCCTGAAGGGCGAAGATCAGGAGCAGGGTGACCGCGAAGATCAGGACGGGCCAGCCCTGGAGCTCACCGAGCGGGCCGAGGGTGACCGGGCCGCCGCCGGGAGACGGGTTCTCGTGGACGAAGCCGGCCTTGACGAAGCCGATGATGGCGATGAAGAGACCGATGCCGATCGTGATCGCGTGCTTGATGGCGAGCGGGATCGCGTTCATGATCATCTCACGCAGGCCGGTGACCACCAGGAGGCAGATCACCACACCGTAGGCCACACACATGGCCATCGCCTGCGGCCAGGTCATCACGGAGATGACCTGTGAGGAGAGCACACCGGAGACACTGAGCCCCGCCGCGAGGGCGAGCGGGACCTTGCCCCAGAAGCCCATCAGCAGGGTGGTCACCGCGGCGGCCAGAGCGGTCGCCGTGATGAGGGCGGGCTGGCTGAGGACATTGCCCTCAACATCCTTGCCGCCGAGGATCAAGGGGTTGAGCAGGAGAATGTACGCCATCGCCATGAAGGTGGTGACGCCGCCGCGGATCTCCGTCGCGACGGTGGATCCTCTCTCCGAGATGTGAAAGTACCGGTCGAGCCAAGAGCGGCCGGCGGGGACGTTCGAGCCGGAGCCCGCGTCCTCCGAGGCGGTCTTGGGCTCCACTGACGACTGGGTCATGGGGCCTACTCCCAAGGTTCAAAGGGGCACCCGCATAAGACTTTTCGAAGGTCAGAGAAGCTGCGGGATTTGGGATGGTGCGTTGGCTGCACGACCCGGGGGACGGCCCGAGACGAACTGGGTGGAACAGGTCGATCTGGTCTTGCTCGGCACTGCTGGTGGTGCTCAGTACTGCTGGTGTTACTGGTGTTGCTCGGTACTGCTGGGTCCCACGGAGTGGGTTGCTCCGGGCGGTGCGGGCGGGGAAGTGTGACGTTCCTGGGAGGCACGCACCGCCCGGAGTGACCTAGAGGGTGCCGGTGAGTGCTTCGGGGCGGACCGGCGTCTTGTTGAGCTCCAGGCCCGTCGCGTTCCGGATCGCCGCGAGGACGGCCGGGGTGGACGACAGGGTCGGGGCCTCGCCGAGTCCCCGCAGGCCGTACGGCGCGTTGGGGTCGGCCAGTTCGAGCACGTCGACCGGGATGGTCGGCGTGTCGAGGATCGTCGGGATCAGGTAGTCCGTGAAGGAGGGGTTGCGCACCTTCGCGGTCTTCGGGTCCACGATGATCTCTTCCATCACCGCGACGCCCAGGCCCTGGGTGGTGCCACCCTGGATCTGGCCGACGACGGAGAGCATGTTGAGCGCCTTGCCGACGTCCTGGGCGGTCGCGAGCTCGATGACCTTGACCAGGCCGAGCTCGGTGTCCACCTCCACCACCGCGCGGTGCGCGGCGAAGGTGTACTGGACGTGGCCGTCGCCCTGGCCGGTGACCAGGTCGAACGGGACGGTCGGGCGGTGCCGGAACTCGTGCTCCTGGTCCACGACCTCGCCCTCCAGGACGTCGGCCAGGTCCGCGAGGACCTCGCCGCCGTCGGTGACGACCTTGCCGCTCTCCAGGAGCAGTTCGGCGGTGGCCCACGCCGGGTGGTACGAGCCGAACTTGCGGCGGCCGATCTCCAGGACGGCCTCGCGCACCTGCTCGCAGGTGTTCTTCACCGCGCCACCGGTCATGTACGTCTGCCGGGAGGCGGACGTCGAGCCGGCGGAGCCGACCTGGGTGTCGGCCGGGTGGATGGTCACCTGGGTGACACCGAGTTCCGTGCGGGCGATCTGGGCATGGACGGTGACACCGCCCTGGCCGACCTCCGCCATGGCCGTGTGGACCATCGCGACGGGCTCGCCGTTGATGACCTCCAGGCGCACGCGGGCGGTGGAGTAGTCGTCGAAGCCCTCGGAGAAGCCGACGTTCTTGATGCCGACGGCGTAGCCGACACCGCGGACGACACCCTCGCCGTGCGTGGTGTTCGACAGACCACCGGGCAGCGCGCGGACGTCAGCCGACTCGCCGGCGGAGAGCCACTGCTGCTCCGGCGGGAGCGGACGGGCCTTGACCCGGCGCAGCAGCTCGGATACCGGGGCCGGGGAGTCCACGACCTGGCCGGTCGGCATGATCGTGCCCTGCTCCATGGCGTTGATCCGGCGGAACTCCACCGGGTCCATGCCGAGCTTGACGGCGAGCTTGTCCATCTGCGCCTCGTACGCGAAGCACGCCTGGACCGCGCCGAAGCCGCGCATCGCGCCGCACGGCGGGTTGTTGGTGTACAGCGCGACGGCCTCGATCTCGACGTCGTCGATCACGTACGGACCGGCGCCGAGCGAGGAGGCGTTGCCGACGACGGCCGGGGAGGCCGAGGCGTAGGCGCCGCCGTCGAGGACGATCCGGGCCTTGAGGTGCGTGAGCTTGCCGTCCTTGGTGGCGCCGTGCTCGTAGTGGAGCTTCGCCGGGTGGCGGTGCACGTGGCCGAAGAAGGACTCGAAGCGGTTGTAGACGATCTTGACCGGCTTGCCGGTGCGGAGCGCCAGGAGGCAGGCGTGGATCTGCATCGACAGGTCCTCGCGGCCACCGAAGGCACCGCCGACGCCGGAGAGCGTCATGCGGACCTTCTCCTCGGGCAGCCCGAGGACGGGGGCGATCTGCTTGAGGTCCGAGTGCAGCCACTGGGTGGCGACGTACAGGTCGACACCGCCGTCCTCGGACGGCACGGCCAGGCCGGACTCCGGGCCGAGGAAGGCCTGGTCCTGCATGCCGAAGACGTACTCGCCCTCGACGATGACGTCGGCGCGCTTGCGGGCCTCCTCCACGTTGCCGCGGATGATCGGCTGGCGGTGCACGATGTTCGGGTGCGGGACGTGACCGGAGTGGTGGTCGTCGCGGCCCTCGTGGATCAGCGGCGCGTCGGGGGCGAGGGCGGACGCCTCGTCGGTGACGACCGGCAGTTCCTTGTACTCGATCTTGACCTTGGCGGCCGCGCGGCGCGCGGTCTCCGGGTGGTCGGCGGCGATCAGGGCCACCGGCTCGCCGTGGTGGCGGACCCGGCCGTGGGCCAGGACGGGGGTGTCCTGGATCTCCAGACCGTAGTTCTTCATCTCGGCCGGCAGGTCGTCGTACGTGAGGACGGCGTACACACCGGACATCGCGAGCGCCTCGGAGATGTCGATGGAGACGATCTCGGCGTGCGCGACGGTGGAGCGGAGCGTCTGGCCCCAGAGCATGTCCTCGTGCCACATGTCCGAGGAGTACGCGAACTCACCGGTGACCTTGAGGGTGCCGTCGGGGCGGAGCGTGGACTCGCCGATGCCGCCCTTGGTGTGCTTCTGGGTGACGTTGGTCGGCGTGCCCGCCGGAGCGGTGCGCGTGTTCTGAGCCATGGTCAGACCGCCTCTCCCTGACGGGCGGCCGCCAGGCGGACCGCGTCGAGGATCTTCTCGTAGCCCGTGCAGCGGCAGAGGTTGCCGGAGAGGGCCTCACGGATGTCCTGGTCGGACGGGTCGGCCTGGCGCTCGAGGAGCTCGTCGGCGGCGATCAGCAGACCCGGGGTGCAGAAGCCGCACTGGACGGCGCCGGCGTCGATGAACGCCTGCTGGATCGGGGAGAGTTCGACACCCTCACCGGTCTGCGAGTCGGCCGGCTTGGCCTGCCACTTCTTCGCCGAGTCGAGCGAGGTGCCGCAGCCGCCGGTGCCACAGGCACCGCCCGGGTGGGCGTCCTCGCGGTGCTGGGAGTAGTCGGCCAGACCCTCGACCGTGACGACCTCGCGGCCCTCGACCTGGCCGGCGGCGACCAGGCAGGAACAGACCGGCACTCCGTCGAGGCGGACCGTGCAGGAGCCGCACTCGCCCTGCTCGCACGCGTTCTTGGAGCCGGGAAGACCCATCCGCTCACGCAGAACGTAGAGGAGGGACTCGCCCTCCCAGACGTCGTCGGCTTCCTGCGGACGACCGTTGACCGTGAAATTGACGCGCATGGTTATGCAGCTCCCTCAAGCGTGCGGCCGTTGCCGCGGTACTGCTCCCAGGTCCAGCCGAGCTGACGGCGGGCCATGATGCCGACGGCGTGGCGGCGGTACTTGGCGGTGCCACGGACGTCGTCGATCGGGTTCGCGGCGCCCGAGCACAGGTCCGCGAACTGCTTGGCGATCGACGGGGTGATGATCTTGCCGCTCTCCCAGAAACCGCCCTCCTCCAGAGCCGCGTTCAAGAAGGCCTCGGCCTCCTTGGCGCGGATCGGGGTCGGCGCGGCCGAACCGATGCCGGTGCGGACCGTGCGGGTCTCCGGGTGGAGCGCCAGGCCGAAGGCGCAGACGGCGATGACCATCGCGTTGCGCGTGCCGACCTTGGAGTACTGCTGGGGGCCGTCCGCCTTCTTGATGTGGACGGTCTTGATGAGCTCGTCGGGCTGCAGAGCGTTGCGCTTCACGCCCGTGTAGAACTCGTCGATCGGGATGAACCGGTTGCCACGCACCGACTCGACCTCGACCTCGGCGCCCGCGGCGAGCAGGGCCGGGTGGGCGTCACCGGCGGGGGACGCGGTGCCGAGGTTGCCGCCGACGCCGCCGCGGTTGCGGATCTGCGGGGAGGCCACGGTGTGCGAGGCGAGCGCCAGGCCCGGCAGCTCGGCCCGCAGGTTCTCCATGATCTGGGTGTACGGGACCGAGGCGCCGAGGCGGACGTTCTCCTCACCGACCTCCCACTCGCGCAGGAGCTCGATCCGGTTCAGGTCCAGGAGGTACTCGGGTCGCCGGTGGTCGAAGTTGATCTCGACCATGACGTCGGTACCACCCGCGATGGGCACGGCCGTGGGGTGCTCTGCCTTGGCGGCGAGCGCCTCCTCCCAGCTGGCGGGGCGAAGGAAGTCCATGGTGGCTCTCTTCTTGTGCTTCTAGTGATCGGGGGTCGGTCGGTCTGAACGGGCCCGGGGGAACGGCCGGCCCTCGACTTCGAAACCATGTTCACGTGGTGTTAACGCGATGTGTGGCCTAGTACACAAGCCTCGCCCGCTCGGGTGCAGTCACCGAAAACATGAAGGAGTTGGCTGGTGACCATGTTCGTCTTGTAGATTCGAACGAACGGCGGTGCTCAGTAACCTCGCCGTTTTCCCCTGGAAACCGTGGCACCAGGCCACCGGCGACAACGCGACAGTCTTCGGGACCGTCGGACGTGCCGCCTCCCCCGGGGAGCACAGCGGGCGAGTACCCCCGAGAGTGACATTCGAGTGACGGACGAGAAGGAACGGCGGCAACGAGATGCGGCTGCGCGCACTGCTGGAAACCGACGCGCTGGGGCTGCGCCTGCTCGGCGGTGATGACGAGCTGGACCGCACCGTTCGCGGCGTGATGACCACGGACCTCAAGGACCCCAGCCGGTATCTGTCCGGCGGCGAGCTGGTCCTCACCGGCCTCGCCTGGCTGCGAGAGCCCGAGGACGCGGAACCGTTCGTCCGGATCCTGGCCTCCGCCGGGGTGGCGGCGCTCGCGGCCGGCGAGGCCGAGCTCGGGGACATCCCCGACGATCTCGTGGAGGCGTGTTCTCGCCACCGACTGCCGCTCTTCGCAGTCAACGAAACCGTTGCGTTCGCGACGATCACCGAGCACGTTGTTCGACAGGTGTCCGGCGAACGCGCGGGCGACCTGGCGGCCGTCGTCGACCGCCACCGGCGCCTGATGACCTCCGGTCCGGCCGGCGGCGGACCCGAGGTCGTCCTCGACCTCCTCGGCTCCGACCTGGACCTCCGGGCCTGGGTCCTCTCCCCCACCGGGCGGCAGATCGCCGGGGCCGGGGAGCCGCTGGACGCCGGGCTCGCCTCGACCCTGGCCGGCGAGCACCTGGCCGCCACCCGCACCGGGCGGCGCGGCCCGCACCGGCTGAGCGCCGCCGGAACCACGTACTCCCTGTTCCCGATCCGCAACACCGGTCGCGGCGCGCCGCCCGCGGCCCGTGACGTACGGGAGACGGTCCTGTCCGACTGGCTGCTCGCGGTCGAGGCCGACGCGGGCGACTGGCCGGCCGCCCGGCTCGACCTGCTGCAGGGCGTGACGCAGCTGATCGCCGTCGAGCGGGACCGCAGGGACGCGGCCCGTACGGTACGGCGCCGGCTCGCGCAGGAGGTGCTGGAGCTGGTGCAGACCGGCGCCCCGCCCGCCGAGATCGCGGCCCGCCTGCGGGTCGCCGCCCCGGTCCTGCTGCCCGGCCTGGGGACCGCCCCGCACTGGCAGGTCGTGGTCGCCCGCGTCGAGTGGGACCCGGAGGGCGGGGCGGGCCCGGTGGACACCGGCCCGGTCGCGCAGGCGCTCCTGGAGGAGATCCTCGTCGACCCGGCGACCGTGGGCGCCGACTCCGCCGACCGCATCGCCGTCGCGCACCACGGGGACGAGGCCATCGCCCTCGTGCCGCTCCCCGCGGGCCCGCTGCCCGACAGCGAGGACGAGGGCACCACGGCGGCCCTCGGCCTGCACGCGGACGCCCTGCTGGCCGCCGTACGGGACCCGCTGTCGTCCGGTCTCGCCGACGACGGCCGGCTCACCCTCGGCGTCAGCGCGGCCGTCCACTCGGCGGAGGGCCTGCGCGGCGCCCTGGAGGAGGCCCGGCACGCCCGCCGCGTCGCGGCCGCCCGTCCGGGCCGGGTCTGCGCGGCGGGCCACCACGAGCTCGCCTCGCACGTCCTGCTGCTGCCGTTCGTCCCCGACGACGTCCGCCGGGCCTTCACGGCCCGGCTCCTGGACCCGCTGCGCGACTACGACCGGCGCCACCGCGCCGAGCTGATCCCCACCCTGGAGGCGTTCCTCGACTGCGACGGCTCCTGGACCCGCTGCGCGACCCGGCTGCACCTGCATGTGAACACCCTGCGCTACCGGGTGGGCCGGATTGAGCAACTGACGGGCAGGGACCTGTCGCGTCTGGAGGACAAGCTCGACTTCTTCCTGGCCCTGCGGATGTCGTAGGGCGGGCGCGGTCCCAGGGGTCTGGCGATCCGGTGGCGGGCCCCTGGGCTCCCACCGGCGCCGTCAGGGCGCGGAGCCGCCCTCGTGGGGCTCTCGGCTCAGGAGGGCGCTGAAAGGGCCCTCGCGTGCCGTCAGGGACTCCCAGCTGCCCGACTCCGCGACGCGTCCGTCGACCAGGACCGCGATGCGGTCGGCCCGGCGGATCGTCGAGGGCCGGTGGGCGATGACGACCGTGGTGCGGGTTCCCGCGCCCGGCGCGCCGGCCAGGGCGCGGGCGAGGTCGGCCTCACCGGCGGCGTCCAGGTGGGCGGTCGTCTCGTCGAGGACCAGGACCCGGGGCCCGGCCAGCAGCGCGCGGCCCAGGGCGACGCGGGCCCGCTGTCCGCCCGAGAGGGTGGCGCCGCGTTCGCCGACGGCCAGGCCGGAGACGAGGTGCCCGATCCCGCACAGCTCGGCGACCTCCCGTACCCGCTCGTCGGTCGCCTCCGGGTCCGCGAGCCGCAGGTTGTCGGCGAGGGTGCCGTGGAAGAGCGGCGCGTCCTGGCCGACCACGGCCACCGCGCGGCGCAGGTCGGCGTCGGTGAGGTCCCGCAGGTCCACGGCACGGTCCCCGGCGACCAGCGCCACGGCGCCCGCCGCCGGGTCCCAGAACCGGGCGAGGAGATGCGCCACGGTCGACTTCCCCGCCCCCGAGGCGCCGACGAGGGCCACGGTCTCCCCCGGCCGGACGACGAGGTCGAGACCCGCGAGGACGTCCGCACCGCCGTAGTCGAAGCGGACCCCGCTCAGCCGGAGGCCCAGCGGTCCCTCGGGCAGCTGTACGGACGGTTCCGGCGCCGGGGCCCCGGCCGGGGCCCGCAGGGCGGCCCCCACCCGGGCGGCGGCCGCTCGAAGACCACCCGCTTGGCCCAGTGCGGCGGCGGAATCCGCGACCGGTGCCAGACAGCCGAGGGCCAGAGCCATCGCGGCCGGTGCCCACGGCCCGCTCAGGGTGTGCGCCGCCGCCGCGACGACACCCACGACGGCCGCGACGACGAGCAGGTCGCGCACGGCGGCCGCGCCCGCCTCCCAGCTGTGCTCGGCCCGCTGCGCCTCCCCGAGCCGGCGGCCGTGCGCGCGCAGCCCGACCCAGCGCCGGTGGCGGGCGCCGCAGGCGTCCAGCGCGCGCCGGCCCTCGACGGT